>CAJFUS010000223.1 GCA_904420235.1 Candidatus Neoanaerotignum tabaqchaliae | reverse complement strand
GAATTAGATTTAATGAGCGATGATGACCTTGAAAAAGCCGTTGAGAATACCGCCGTTTACGCAAGGGTATCTCCTGAGCACAAAATCAGAATAGTTAAGGCATGGCAGAAAAAAGGAAAAATAGTTTCAATGACAGGCGACGGAGTTAATGACGCTCCGGCTCTTAAACAAGCCGACATAGGCGTGGCAATGGGCATAACCGGAACGGAGGTAGCTAAAGACGCCGCCTCTATGGTTCTTACAGACGATAATTTCTCAACAATAGTAAAGGCCATAGAAAACGGAAGGAATGTTTATGCCAACATAAAAAAATCAATAAAATTCCTTCTTTCAGGCAACACAGCCGGCATTATAGCAGTGTTTTACGCTTCGGCGGCTGCTCTTCCCGTTCCATTTGAACCGGTTCACCTTCTTTTCATAAACCTGCTTACGGACAGCCTTCCGGCCATATCACTCGGCCTTGACCCCCATAGCAGAAGTGTTATGGACGAAAAGCCACGACAAAAAAATGAGGGAATAATGACAAAAAGCTTTATAGCCTCTGTTGGAATCGAGGGTCTTATAATAGGAATAAACACAATTATAGCCTACCATATAGGCTTGGGAATAAGCCCTCAGGCCGCCAGCACAATGGCTTTCGCAACTTTGTGTCTTTCAAGGCTTGTTCACGGATATAATTCAAAATCCGAAAAACCTGTGCTGTTTAAAAGTGAAATGTGGAATAACAAGTACCTTAATGGTTCTTTTATAATAGGTTTTATTCTTTTAAACGCAGTTGTTTTAATTCCGGTTCTTCAGCCTGTATTCAGAACTGTATCCGTAGGCATGTCTAACATGCTTATAGTATACGCCTTGGCTATGTCAAATCTTTTTGAAATACAGCTTGTAAAACTCATAAAATCAAAAATGTCGAAATAAAATATGTAAATGGACTCTTTATGGTCCCTTTTTAATTTAACAAAATAATTTGAAAATCTAATAAATATAATCTATTTTTACTGTGAAGTTTAAACTATATGTTTCAGGCCGAAGTTTGTTTTTCATAGCCAAAATAGTTAACTTCAAAAACATAACAATAAAATTTATTGTTTTTATTACATTGCTGGAAAAGCATTAATATAAAAGGGACTCTTTCGAGTCCCCTTTGCTTTTTTATATTATTCAAGTCCTGCAAGCTTTTTATAGCTTTCAAGTCTCTCTTTGGCATTTTCCTCGGCTCTTTCAAAAAGCTCGTTGGCGCTTTCAGGGAATGTTCTAAGAAGAGATGAGTAACGAACCTCACCCTTAAGGAATTCCTTAAAGTCGCCCTTAGGCTCAGGAGTTGAGTCAAGTATAAACGGATTTTTACCCTCTTTCTTAAGGTCGGGATTAAATCTATACATGTGCCAGTATCCGGCCTCAACAGCTTTTTTAATCTCTGTTTGAGATTTAGCCATTTTAATGCCGTGGTTTATACATGGGGCATAGCCTATTATAAGTGAAGGACCGTTATAGGCCTCAGCCTCTGTAAGGGTCTTAACAAGCTGCGCTGGATTAGCTCCCATTGCAACCTGAGCCACATATACATAACCATAGCTCATGGCCATCATTCCAAGGTCTTTTTTCCTTACTTTCTTTCCGCTGGCCGCAAACTGAGCAACGGCACCGGCAGGAGTTGATTTTGACGCCTGTCCGCCTGTATTTGAGTAAACCTCCGTATCAAATACAAACACATTTACGTCCTCGCCGGAAGCAAGAACATGGTCAAGTCCGCCATAGCCTATATCGTATGCCCAGCCGTCGCCGCCGAATATCCAGTGGCTCTTTTTGGCAAGCTGGTCTTTGTCTTTTAATATTTCTGCTATAAGCTCTTTAGCCTCAGCGTTTTCTCCCTTATAGTTTTCAAGAAGCTCAACAAGCTCTTTTGTGGCGGTCTGATTTGCCTTGCCGTCATTCATTGTGGCAATCCACTCGTCAACCTTCTCGGCCATAACCTCGCAGCCCTGAACGGCTCTGAGTTTCTCAAGCAGACCTTTAAGTCTTTCTCTCATTTGCTTAACGGCAAGGGCCATTCCAAGACCAAACTCGGCGTTGTCCTCAAAAAGGGAATTTGCCCAAGCCGGACCGTGTCCCTTATGGTTTGTGGTATAAGGAGTTGAAGGCGCGCTTCCTCCCCATATTGATGAACAGCCTGTGGCGTTTGCTATATACATTCTGTCGCCAAAAAGCTGTGTTATAAGCTTGGCATAAGGTGTTTCACCACAGCCGGCACAGGCTCCCGAGAACTCAAGAAGTGGCTGAGCGAACTGGCTTCCCTTTACGCTTTCCTTAGGCATAACGTTTTCTTTAACCGAAAGGCCCATAGCGTATTCCCAGTTGGCGGCTTCTTTTTCCTGAGTATATGCCGGAACCATTTTAAGGGCTTTGCCTGGAGCCGGACATATATTGGCACAGCTTCCGCAGCCAAGACAGTCAAGAGCTGATACCTGCATTCTGAACTGATAATTCTCAAGGCCTTTGCCTATGGCCTTCTTTGTTTTAAATTCCTCAGGAGCATTTTTAACTTCCTCTTCTGTAAGAAGGAACGGACGTATGGCCGCGTGAGGACATACATATGAACACTGGTTGCACTGAACGCATTTTGTTATATCCCACTCAGGAAGGTCAACGGCAACTCCTCTTTTTTCATAAGCTGCTGTGCCCTGAGGGAATGTTCCGTCCTCGCGGCCTTTAAATGCGCTTACAGGAAGACTGTCGCCCTTTTGAGCGTTAATAGGCTCAACAATGTTTTTAATAAAGTCTGGAACCTCTTTCTTTCCGGCTTCTTTCAGCTCCTCGGCGTTTGCCCAGTCTGCCGGTATATCAACCTTAACAATTTTTTGAGCTCCCTGGTCAACGGCGGCATAGTTCATGTTAAGTATATCGTCGCCCTTTTTGCCGTATGTCTTTTTAATGGCGTCTTTCATATAGCCGATGGCCTCGTCAATAGGTATTATGTTGGCAAGCTTAAAGAATGCCGACTGAAGAACGGAATTTACTCTGTTTCCAAGGCCGATTTCCCTTGCTATATCTGTACCGTTTATTACATAAAACTGAATGTTGTTTTTAGCGAAATATTGTTTCATCTTGGCCGGAAGATGCTCTGTAAGCTCGTCAACAGGCCATTCCGTATTAAGAAGGAATGTTCCGCCTGGGTTAAGCTCTGTATACATATCATAAAGATTTACATACTCCTGTTTGTGACAAGCCACAAAATCGGCTGTTTTAACAAGGTATGTTGAACGTATAGGCTTCTTTCCAAAACGAAGGTGGCTTTGTGTAACTCCTCCGGATTTCTTTGAGTCGTATGAAAAATAAGCCTGAGCATACATATCAGTATGGTCGCCTATGATTTTTATGGAGTTCTTGTTGGCGCCGACAGTTCCGTCCGAACCTATGCCCCAGAATTTGCAGCTTATAGTTCCGTCGCCCTCAGTAACATTAACCTCATGGCCAACCTGAAGCGAAAGATTTGTAACATCATCAACAATACCTATTGTAAAGTGATGTTTAGGGTTCTCCTGCTTAAGATTCTCATATACGGCTATAAACTGCGCCGGTGTAACGTCTTTTGAGCCAAGTCCGTATCTTCCGGCAACAACAACAGGTTTTTTATCACACTCGAACATAGCCGTACATACGTCTTGATATAAAGGCTCTCCAATGGCGCCAGGTTCTTTTGTTCTGTCTAAAACGGCTATTTTCTTAACAGTGTCCGGAATAGCCTCAAGAAGATGTTTAATTGAGAATGGTCTGTAAAGATGAACTTTTACAAGGCCAACTTTTTCACCTTTAGCGCGTAAATAATCTATTGTTTCCTCAATAGCCTCGCAGGCCGAGCCCATGGCTATAATTATTCTGTCAGCGTCAGGAGCGCCATAGTAGTTAAACAGCTTATAGTCTCTGCCTGTAAGTGCGCTGATTTTATTCATATATTCCTCGCAAACGCCAACTATGTTCTCATAGTATGGGTTGCATGCCTCTCTTGCTTGGAAGAAAATATCAGGGTTTTGAGCTGTTCCCCTTAAAACAGGGTGTTCTGGATTAAGGGCGTTGCGTTTAAACTGATTTATAGCGTCCATATCAACTATCTTGGCTAAATCATCATAGTCAAGACACTCTATTTTCTGTATCTCGTGGGACGTGCGGAAACCATCGAAGAAATGGAGAAACGGCACTCTGCCCTTAATTGTACTTAAGTGGGCTACCGCGCCAAGGTCCATAACTTCTTGAACGGAGTTTGATGCCAAAAGGGCAAAACCTGTTTGACGGCATGCCATAACGTCCGAATGGTCGCCAAATATGGAAAGGGCGTGGCTTGCCAAAGCTCTGGCGCTCACATGAAATACACATGGAAGAAGCTCTCCGGCTATTTTATACATATTGGGTATCATAAGAAGAAGGCCTTGGCTCGCTGTGTATGTAGTTGTAAGCGCGCCAGCGGCCAATGAGCCGTGAACCGTTCCGGATGCTCCGCCTTCAGACTGCATCTCAACAACCTTTACGGTCTGTCCAAAAATATTTTTCCTTCCGTTGGCAGCCCAATCGTCCGTATGCTCCGCCATTGGCGATGAAGGTGTTATAGGGAAAATTCCCGCAACCTCTGTAAAAGCATAGGAGGTGTATGCCGCTGCCTCGTTTCCGTCCATTGTTTTCATTATTTTGGACATAAAAATCTTCCTTTCTGGTTTTAAAATATAACAATAACAAAATAACAAACTAAATAACAATAACACAGGTTATTATGTGGCCTGTCCACAAAGTGTATTTATTATAGTACAATTCTCCTTTTAATTCAATATTTATTTAAAATGTATACGATATTTTAAAGCAACCGTAACACTTCTTTAATATATTCATCATTTGTTCCGCAGCAGCCACCCCATATTTTTACATTAAGCACATCTTTAAGTTTCATCATGTCTTGAGCAAATTTTTTAGGTTCTTCACATTTTACATTGTTTTTTCCGTCAATGGCATCTGGCGGCAAAGGAGAAGCGTTTGCCTGTATGCCTAAAAAACGTTTTTTAACAATTTCTGTTTTATTAAAAGACATATTAACAGCTTTATAAAGTGTTAATGGATACACACAGTTTGTCATGTAGCACAGCGGCTTTTTATCAACAGAGCCGTCTATAATGCTTATGGCCTCGGATATAGTGGTTCCATCCATAAGACAGCCGTTATCCCTTATCATAAAGCTTATTATATAAGGAAGGCCAGTATCCCCCATTGCCATAGCCATTCCTAAGGCTTCGTTTATTTCCGGCATTATTCCGGCGTAAAGAAAATCTGCTCCGGCCTCTTTAAAGAGCTCTGCCGCGTATGAGTGAAACTCCTTCGCACTTTTTGCATCAAGTTCTTTTTTACCGCTGTAAGCGTCTCCAACGCATCCCATAAGCGCGCCTATATAAGACCGGCCCTTAAATTTTTTCTGCACGTTTCTTAAAAACTTTGTGTTGTCCCTTATTATATTATCCCCAAAACCGGATTTATGTATTCGTTCTTTGTTAGCCCTTCTTGTAGGAGTTGTGGCTATAAAAGGCAGTTTTTTGTTAAAGGCCATTTCTGCATATTCCAGCCAAAGAGCCTCAAGAGTGTCTCTCCCCTTTTTTGAATATACAAGAGAGGCCATGGCCACGTTATCATCAAAAACAATGCCATATTCCTTTTTAAGTCTTTCCCCAATAGCGCCTTCCATAATTATGTATTGATTATTTAAAAAACACTCCTTAAAATCCAAAGCCCTGCTCCTTAATGGCCCATGTGGCCCATACAGTCTTTTTCTTTCTGCTCAACAATATCAATAACCATGTTTGCGGCTTCTTCAATCATTTTAGGCATGGAATCCGGATTTATGCCTACAACAAAAATTCCGCATCTTTTAATTGGTATAATAACTTTAGCCGCCCTGCTCTCGCTTATAGCCGCCGCCATAGGAGGTGTAAGCTCTCCAAACATAGAGTTAGCTGATATTATCCCTATGCTGCCAACTATTATATCAGCTCTTTCGGCGTTATATTTAACGGCGTTCTCGCCTGTGGCGGCGTTATCCGCCCCCGCCTTTATCATATTGGCCGTAGCTATTGAATTTGTGCCTACTGCTATAATCTGATGCTCAGCTTTAAGAAGCGGCTTAAGTTTTTCTATAATTGATTTTCCTATTCCGCCGCCTTGGCCGTCAACAACAAGTATAATCATTTTTATTCCTCCCCAATTATAAGTTTTGGACTGAAATTTATGTAATCCGCCGAAACAAGGTTATAATTAACACCATTTCTTTGACCTTTAAACCCCCACAGGAAGTTTTTTTTGCCATGCAGATGACCATAAACAACATTTTTAACAGGATACTCATGTATCAAAGCGTCTATTTCCGTTTCGGTCCCATCCTTTAAAAGCGGAGGATAATGGCACATATAAATTATTTCCTCACAGCCCTTTCGCATTGCAGCCTCAAGGGACAGCTTCGCCCTTCCTACCTCTCTTTTATATACCTTAATATCATCTTTTTCAGTGGCTTCCTGCGGAGTTTTCCAGCCCCTTGTGCCGCATATGGCCCTTTTATCATCTATAAAAAAACAGTCGTTCTGCAAAAAGTAAATTCCCTTTTCTTTATAAAGCGAATTAAGCCTTGAAACACTGCTCCACCAATAATCATGGTTTCCTCTTAAAAGTATTTTTCTTCCTTTAAGGGAGCATATAAAATCTAAATCGGCTTGAGCCTGCTTAATGTCCATAGCCCATGATACATCGCCCGGAACAAGCACTATATCTCTTTCAGACACTATATTGTTCCAGTTTTGGCCTATCACTACATGGTGGTCTTTCCAATTATCTCCAAAAATATCCATAGGCTTGCTTTTGCAGCCCAGTGACAAGTGGGTATCAGCCAAAGCGAATATTTTCATTTTTACCTCCTGTAAGGCTCTGTCATTTCCTTAAGTTTTGCGGAAAATTTTTCAAGCTCCTCAATGTCGCCTTTGTTCCAAAGCTCCACAAACTGTTTGTTAATTTTCTCCACATCAGAAAGCCTCAGTTTAAAATACATATTTTGTATATTGTCTATTATATCGGATATAACACTGTCCATGCGCATGTTTACTTTTTGGGCGTATATTATCTCATTTCTTATGGTGGACATCTCATTATCAAGATTAAAAGCGGCCTCAGCGCAGTTTTTAAGCCTTTCTCTTATTTCCGGCGGTATATTGCCTTTATATTTATAGTTAAGAGTGTGTTCGTTTACGGCCCAAAAATTCATTGCCAAAGTTCTTATTTGTATCTCCGCCAAAACCTCTCTGTATCCTGAAACAGAATTTACGGGATACCTTATTATTATATGGTAGCTGCGGTATCCGCTGGGTTTTGTATTTTCTATATAGTCCCTTTCCTCAATTATTTTAAGGTCGTTTCCATCTCTTCGCCTTATAAGGGATATAACCTTTTGTATATCCTCGGCAAACTGACATATAATTCTTATTCCAGCTATGTCCTCTATTTCTTCCTCTATCTTTTCAACAGGTACATTCTTTTTTTTAGCCTTTCCTATAATGCTTGAAGGCTCTTTTATCCTTCCCGAAACCGATTCTATTGGGCAGTACAGTCCAAATCTTTTATATTCCTTCATTATATATTCCATTTTCACCTTAAGCTCGGCAACGGCCTGCTCATAGGGATACAAAAGCTCTTTCCAGTTAAGTATTTCCATAAAAGACGCACTCCTTTTGCGGTTATATAATTTATTTTACTATTTATATTTGTTTTTATCAACAATAAAGGTATTCATTAAAATCACTCTATCTCATTAACTGCATAACTCACGTTAAAATTAATTTGTGTTTTCATTGACATAAATATATAATAGTTACCAAACATTAACAAAAGGGGGGGTTTTAAATGCCTAAATTAAGCAACCGAACAGATACCTTTACGGAATCCATGATAAGAAAAATGACAAGAATTTCTCTTGATTATAACGCTATAAATCTTTCTCAGGGCTTTCCCGACTTTAACCCGCCAAAGGCCCTTGTTGAAAGGCTCGCAAATGTAGCATACGAGGGTCCTCATCAATACGAGGTTACATGGGGCTCTCAAAGAATAAGAGAAGGTCTTGCCTGCAAGCACCTGCACTTTACAGGCCAAAAAATTGACCCTGACAAAAATATAGTTGTAACCTGTGGAAGCACAGAAGCCATGATGGCCACAATGCTTACTGTGTGCAATCCCGGTGATAAAGTAATAGTTTTTTCACCGTTCTACGAGAATTACGGCGCGGACGCAATACTTTCAAGCGCACAGCCTATATTTGTTCCTCTTAATCCGCCGAAATTCACATTCGACCCAGACGTTCTTGAAAAAGCCTTTAAACAGGGGCCAAAGGCCATAATAGTGTGCAATCCCTCAAATCCCAGCGGAAGAGTGTTTACACTTGAAGAACTTAAAATAATAGCCGATTTAGCCGTTAAATACGACACCTTTGTTATAACCGACGAGGTGTATGAGCACATAGTGTATAAACCCCACAAACACATATACTTCTCAACACTTCCGAACATGGCTGAAAGAACAATTATCTGCAACTCTCTGTCAAAAACATACTCCATAACCGGTTGGAGAATTGGATACATAGTCGCAAATGAGGAGGTTATAGACAGAGCTAAAAAAGTCCACGACTTTCTTACGGTTGGAGCGGCCGCACCTCTTCAGGAAGCAGTTGTTACCGCCCTCAATTTTGATGACAGCTATTACGATGAACTTCTTGAAGTTTATACTAACAGGAAAGAGCTCTTCATAAACGGCCTTAAAAATCTTGGCTTTGATTACACCGACCCTCAGGGCGCCTATTATGTAATGGTTAATGTGGACAAGTATAATGTTAAAAACGATATTGATTTCTGCTCATGGCTGGCAAGAAAAGTAGGCGTGGGCGCCGTTCCCGGCTCCAGCTTTTTTAGAGAAAACATAAATCACTACATACGTTTTCACTTTGCCAAAAGCCGTGAGACCCTTACAGAGGCCCTTAACAGACTTGAGAGCATGGACAAAAAGGCGAAAGCCGCCAACGGAAATTTCAAATAAAATATTTTCTAAAATATAAAATAAAACGGTTTATATGACGCCTTTTGCCGACATAGAGCCTTGAAGGGAGTATAACCAACAAATGAGTGATATAAAAAAACATGCCATAATCAGTTTTTTAAAAAGAAAAAATATAGTATTTTCAGCAAAGCGCTATGGCATAGACGCCATGGGAGCCATGGCTCAGGGATTATTTGCATCTTTATTAATAGGAACAATAATATCAACAATAGGCGAGCAGGCCGGCATACCGTTTTTGGTAACAGCAGGGGGCTACGCCAAGGCTGTTTCTGGTCCGGCAATGGCAATATCAATAGGATATGCCCTTCAGGCTCCGCAGCTTGTGCTTTTCTCTCTTTTGGCCGTAGGACAGGCGGCCAATGAATTGGGCGGCGCCGGCGGCCCTTTGGCGGTTTTTATAGTAACAATTTTTGCCGCCGAGTTTGGAAAGGCTGTTTCAAAGGAAACTAAAATAGACATTCTTGTTACACCTCTTGTAACAATTCTGGTAGGAGTAATTTTATCAATGCTTTGGGCACCGTCAATAGGCAAGGCGGCCAGCGCCGTAGGCCAGCTTATTATGTGGGCAACAGAGCTTCAGCCGTTTTTTATGGGAATATTTGTGTCGGTTATAGTTGGAATAGCGTTAACCCTGCCTATAAGCAGTGCAGCTATATGCGCGGCCCTGAATCTTACGGGACTTGCGGGCGGTGCGGCCGTAGCAGGATGCTGCGCCCAAATGGTGGGCTTTGCCGTTATGAGTTTTAAGGAAAACCGATGGAGCGGAATAGTGTCTCAGGGCCTTGGCACAAGCATGCTGCAAATGGGCAACATAATTAAAAATCCCCGTATATGGATTCCGCCAACATTGGCTTCAGCAATTACAGGGCCCATAGCCACATGTATATTCTCAATGAAAATGAATGGCCCCGCCGTTTCATCAGGCATGGGTACCTGCGGACTTGTTGGGCAGATAGGCGTTTACACCGGCTGGGTATCAGACATAGTCTCTGGAGCTAAGGCCGGCATAACATTTATGGATTGGGCCGGACTTATTTTAATATGCTTTGTGCTTCCGGCAGTGTTAAGCGTTGTTTTCTGCCAAATTCTAAGAAAAATCGGCTGGATTAAAGAAGGGGACCTTAAATTAGATTAACAAAATGCATAAGCTTTTATTTTAAAATTATAAAAATTCGCATCGGCAAATGTATAATGTCTGTAATTCTTTAACCCATATATTTTTAATTTAATTTTCTTAACTGCATATTTTTGATGTTAATAAAAAACTATATACTCAAACCGCGCCAAACAAAACAATAATATGTTGTAAAGAATAACATTCTGTTATTATAGTCCATTGACATTTTATTTACTTAAACATAGGACGAAGTACGAAAAATGAATAATAATACAATAAATATTATAGTTATTTTATTTATTCTATAATATTTCTTAAAATAAGTTATGTTTTAAACTGTAATTTTTACATAAAATATGTATAAAAAATAAATTTATTGACAAAACTATTTTCAGGTACTAAAATAGCTCCCATAAGGCGAGGACGTCAGCTTTAACGTCCCCGCCTTTATTTTTTGTTATTTTTTATTTTATAAGGGAGGCTGATATTATGAATACCGTAATGATTATTGATTCTCTGTGGGTTCTTCTGGCTGCTATACTTGTGTTTTTTATGAATCTTGGGTTTGCATCAGTTGAAGCCGGTTTTGCCAGAGCAAAGAACACAGTAAACATTCTTTCTAAAAACTTTATTGTGTTCGCAGTTTCATCTCTCGGATTTATGCTTTTGGGCTGGGGATTGATGTTTGGCGGAGAAAATCCCTTTGTGGGAACAAGCCATCTGTTTATCCTGGGTAATAATGATTTATCGTTTTATGACAACACACTTACAAGCGACGTTCCGTTTTGGGGTAAATTCTTCTTTCAGCTTGTTTTCTGCGGAACAGCCGCCACTATCGTATCCGGCGCCGTTGCGGAGAGAATTAAGTATATATCATTTATCCTTTTCTCCTTTGTGCTGACACTTGTTATATATCCTATTGTCGGTCATTGGGTATGGGGCGGCGGCTGGCTTTCTTCCATTGGGTTCATGGACTTTGCCGGCGACACCGTCGTTCACTCTCTTGGCGGCTGGGGAGCGCTTACGGGAGCTATAATACTTGGACCGCGTATAGGCAAATACGACAAAGACGGAAAAGTCAAAGCCATACCCGGACACAATATGTCGCTTGCAGTAATAGGACTTTTTATACTTTGGCTTGGTTGGTTTGGTTTTAATCCAGGCTCCACAATGAGCTTTCAAAATCCGTCTGATGTTGTTTACATACTTGTTACAACAAATACATCGGCTATTGCCGCCGTATTAACATCAACAGCAACATCTTGGATTTTTCTTGGAAAACCGGACCTTGGCATGACAATTAACGGCTGCCTTGCCGGCCTTGTAGGAATAACAGGAAGCTGCGCTTATGTAAGCGTTGAAAGCTCTCTTATTATAGGAGCTGTTTCGGGAATACTTGTGGTATTCGCTGTTGTATGTTTTGATAAGTTTGAAATTGACGACCCTGTCGGAGCTACATCGGTACATCTTTGCTGCGGTATATTTGGCACAATATGTGTGGGTTTGTTCGCTCAAGAAGGCGTTACCAGCCTATCAACAGTAAACGGACTGTTTTTTGGAGGCGGATTTAGACTTCTTGGCGCACAAATAACAGGCATTTTAGCGGTAGGTGTTTTTGCCTTCGCAACCACATCTATTGTATGGTTTGTTATTAAGAGAACTATTGGCATTCGTGTTTCCGAAGAAGAAGAGATTGCAGGTCTTGATATAGGCGAGCACGGAAATATTGCTTATCCCGACTTTGCTCCCGTTACGGCAGCGGAAATTGGCTTGTCGCCTGCCTCTGACGAAATGGCCGTTGCTGCTGATAGAACTGAGGCGTCAAATAATAGGGTTGCTCCGGACAAGTCCGTGCCTGCTGTTCATAAAGAACTAAAAGGAAGCAAAATGACAAAGGTAACAATAATAACCAACCAAACAAAATTCAATCAGCTTGAGACCGCCCTTGTTAAACTTGGAGTAACCGGCCTTACAATATCAAATGTATTTGGATATGGAGCTCAGAAAGGGCATAAAGCATCATTCAGAGGCGCCCCTATGGAAACACGGCTTCTTCCCAAGGTAAAGGTTGATGTTGTTGTGTGCAAAATACCGGTTGATACGCTTGTTAATACTGTGCAAAAAGTTCTTTGCACAGGCAATGTGGGCGACGGCAAAATATTTGTGTACGATGTAGAAGATGTTGTTAAAGTTCGTACCAACGAGCACGGATATGACGCCTTGCAAGATGAATAAATTTAACTTAAAATACAGGTAAATTTTACTAAGTGCATACCACAAGCATAACAAAATTATATTGTGATATGCGCTTTAAATTTTATTAAATAAATTGCACATTTTATCGTTATTAATATAAAAATCAGATTTAAAATTATTTTTCATAATTTTTCGGTTTCCACAATCATTTAAAGTTTTATACAAAATAAACCACCTATACAGACTTTTTTAATTATTTTTAAATTTGTTCATACCCATTCTTTT
>CAJFUS010000222.1 GCA_904420235.1 Candidatus Neoanaerotignum tabaqchaliae | reverse complement strand
CAAAAAATAAGAATATATATTTTTTAAATTAAAAGCGATGAAAACTTCTCGTAATATACGACAGCAATGATTTTTAGTCCTCAAGTATTTTTCCGTCAGTGGTTATTGTAACAACGCTCCAAGGAATAAATTTTCCGCTTGACATAAGGGCTGTTTTAACGGCGTTTTCTATTCCGCCGCAGCAGGGGACCTCCATTCTTACAACCTTTACGCTTTTAATATTATTTTGTTTTATTATTTCAGTAAGTTTTTCGGAGTAGTCAACCATATCCAGCTTAGGACAACCTACAAGAGTTATGTGGCCTGATATAAAATCATTGTGGAAGTTGCCGTAGGCGAAGGCAGTGCAGTCGGCGGCTATAAGCAGTTTACAGCCGTCAAAATAAGGCGCTTTTGTTGGGGCCAGCTTAATTTGTACTGGCCATTGGGAAAGCTTGCTTTCACAGTATGAATTTATGTTTTGCGCTGAGTTGTTTTGGTTATGTGATATTGATTTTGAAAGAGAACCAGGGCAGGAAAAAACGGATTTTTTGGCTGCCATATTGGCCTTTACGGCTTCCTCGTTATATTCTGCGGCTTCTCTTTTAACAAATTTTATGGCTCCAGTTGGACATGTGGGCAAACAGTCTCCAAGGCCGTCGCAGTAATCGTCTCTTATTAAAACGGCCTTTCCGTCTATCATGGATATAGCTCCCTCGTGGCAGGCGTTAGCACAGGCTCCGCAGCCGTTGCATTTTTCTTTATCTATTTCTATTATTCTTCTTATCATATTAAAATACCCTCCAATTTTTTATACCATTGATTTTATGATTGTATTATAGTAAAATTAATTATAAAAATCTGTTGTATTTACAACGAATACGGAGATATTTATGGACTATATAAAAATTCTTAAAAACTCGGCTCTTTTTTATGGGCTTTCAGAAGAAGAAATAAATAAGGCCCTTAAATACTCAAAGATGGGTATTTGCGGCTATAAAAAAGGCACTTATGTTTTCAACTCAGGGGATGTTATAAAAAACATAGGCCTTGTTGTTGAAGGCACTGTGATGGTTGAAAAGGAGGACTATTACGGTAACCGCAGCATTATAGCCGTTGTGCGCGAAGGCGATATTTTTGGAGAGGTTTACGCCTGTATAAAAAACGGTCAGTCTGACGTAAGTGTATCGACCATAAAGGACTCAAAAATACTTATGGTTAACGTGGAATTTATACTTTCCGGAGAAAGGGACGTTGACGGCCTCAGTGGAGTTATTGAAAGAAATCTTGTTTCAATTTTGGCGCAAAAGGCATATATACTTAACAAAAAAATAAGCCATATAACCAAAAGGACCACAAGGGAAAAGCTTATGTCCTATCTTTCTGAAACAGCCAGAGACAGCGGAAGCGGAAAATTTAAAATACCATTTAACCGGCAGGAGTTAGCTGATTATCTGTGTGTTGACAGAAGTGCTATGTCAAACGAGCTTTCAAAAATGCGGAAAGAAGGGATTATTGAGTATAATAAAAATTATTTTGAGATTACAGACAATTATCGGAACAAGGAAATTTAATTTGCAAATATATTGGAGGTTTAAGATGAGCGAGCTGCTTATTGTTATAGATATGCAAAACGATTTTATAGACGGTCCCTTGGGCAGTGATGAGGCAAGGCTTATAGTTAAGCCTATTTGCGGGAAAATAGAAAGTTTTGTTGGTGATGTTATTTACACAAGAGATACACATTTTGAAAATTATCTTGAAACCATGGAGGGCAAAAAACTGCCTGTGAAGCACTGCATAAAAAACACTTATGGCTGGGAGATAAATAAAGATGTGCTGAAAGCCGGCAAAGGCAAAACAAAATGTATAATAGATAAGCCGTCATTCGGCAGTTTTCAGCTGGCGGACAAAGCGGCCGAGGGGAATTATGAAAAAATAACAATTATAGGAGTATGTACGGATATATGTGTTGTAAGCAACGCTCTCATATTAAAGGGAAGACTGCCAGAAGTAAGTATTGCCGTTGAGGAGGGCCTTTGTGCAGGAGTTACGCCTGAAAGCCACAAATGCGCTGTTGAAACTATGAGAATGTGTCAGGTGGACATTGTATAAGAGGATTTAAATGCTTTTTACTCCGGCACTATCGGCATATATTTTTTTACGGCGGAGATACCGCAAAATTTGTAAGTATAAATTTTAGTATTGACTAATGCTGAAAATAATAACCTGATTTTACGTTGGATAGGGCATAATTTTTTAAGATTTGTTGTTATAGCTTTCATAAGAATGTTAAAAAAGTAAAAATAATCAAAAACAGGGCTGTGGCTTTATGGTTTTTTAATTGTTAAGGCTGTGGCCCTTTTAATTGGCCTGAAGCGGCCGTAGGTGTTATTATGGAAAACACAGCTACGTTGTGATATAATACCCGAAAAACATGGAATTTGTTTGCTTATGAATTCAGACGGACAAAGTTGATTTTGTTGTTTAATTTATAAAAAGGGAGATTATATGGAGGAAAACAACATAAGGTTTACACATCTGCACGTGCATACGGAATACAGCCTGCTTGACGGTTCGGCAAAAATAAACGGCCTTGTGGAAAGAGTTAAGGAACTGGGAATGGACAGCATAGCCATAACAGACCATGGGGCGATGTATGGCGCGGTTGAGTTTTATAAAGCCGCTAAAGCAGTTGGAATAAAGCCTATAATAGGCTGTGAAGTATATGTTGCCCCAAAATCAAGGTTTAATAAAGAGAGCGTTGGAGGCGCCAATTATTATCACCTTGTGCTTTTGGCTGAGAACAATGAGGGATATAAGAACCTTATAAAACTTGTGTCATACGGTTTTACGGAGGGATTTTACTACAAGCCAAGAATAGATATTGAGCTTTTAAAAAAATATCATGAGGGCATAATAGGCTCAAGTGCCTGCCTTGCGGGAAATGTGGCAAGGGATATACTTACGGTGTCTTATGACAAGGCCAAAGAAACTGCCCTTATGTATGATGAGATATTTGGACGCGGCAACTTTTTTTTAGAGCTTCAGGACCATGGCATAAGGGAACAGAAAATAGTTAATGAAAGCCTTATTAAGATGAGCGCCGAAACCGGCATACCGCTTATATGCAGCAACGACAGTCATTATATATATAAAGAAGACGCTGAAAGCCATGATGTGCTTTTGTGCATACAAACGGGAAAAACCATAAATGACGAAAACAGAATGAGATATGAGGGAGGGCAGTTTTATATTAAAAGCCCTCAGGAGATGTATGAGCTTTTTAAATATGCGCCGGAGGCTTTGGAAAATACATATAAAATAGCTCAAAGATGCAATGTGGAATTTAAGTTTCATGAGCTGAAACTGCCAAGGTTTGACGTGCCTGAGGGCAAAACAACAAAGCAGTATCTTAGAGAGCTTTGTTATGAAGGATTTGAAAAAAGATACCCGGATAATCCGCCGGAGCTTAGGGAAAGACTGGAATATGAGCTTTCCACAATAGAAAATATGGGATATGTAGAATATTTTCTTATTGTGTGGGACTTTATACATTTTGCCAAGTCAAAGGGTATAATGGTCGGCCCGGGAAGAGGCTCCGCTGCCGGAAGCGTTGTTTCATATTGTCTTGACATAACCACCATAAACCCTGTAAAATATAACCTTATTTTTGAAAGATTCCTTAATCCTGAAAGAGTGAGCATGCCCGACATAGACGTAGACTTTTGCTTCGAGAGAAGACAGGAGGTTATAGACTATGTTGTTAAAAAATATGGAGAGGACCATGTGGCCCAAATTATAACGTTCGGAACATTAGCGGCCAGGGCCGCCATAAAAGACGTTGGAAGGGCTTTGGCTATGCCGTATGCCGAGGTTGACAAAATCTCTAAAATGATACCGACAGAACTTGGAATAACAATAGAGAAAGCTCTTAAAATGAATCCGGAGCTTAAAGAGCTTTATGAAACTGACGCCAATGTTGCCAAACTTATAAATACAAGCATAAGTCTTGAGGGACTTCCAAGACACGCGTCTACCCATGCGGCGGGAGTTGTTATATGCCGCGACCCCGTTGTGGAATATGTTCCTCTTTATTACAGCGACGGCGTTGTTTCAACCCAGTATACAATGACTCTTTTGGAGGAGCTTGGAATACTGAAAATGGACTTTCTTGGCCTTAGAACACTTACGGTTATACAAAATGCCGTAAAAGAAGTTGAAAGAATTCATGGCGTAAAAATAGATATTGACCATATACCTGACGATGACCCTAAGGTTTATGAGCTTATAGCCCAAGGCAAAACGGAAGGCGTATTCCAGCTTGAAAGTGCCGGAATGAAGTCATTCATGAAAGATTTGCAGCCAACAAGGCTGGAAGACTTGATAGCCGGCATATCCCTTTACCGTCCCGGCCCAATGGAATTTATTCCGAAATATGTGAAAGGGAAAAAAGATGGAAAAAACGTTACATATACACACCCTTCTTTAAAGCCTATACTTGAGCCAACTTATGGATGTATTGTGTATCAGGAGCAGGTTATGCAGATAGTGCGCGACCTTGCCGGATACAGTCTTGGGCGAAGCGACCTTGTGCGCAGGGCTATGAGTAAGAAAAAGGCATCTGTTATGGCAGAGGAAAGAAAAAACTTCGTTTACGGAATAGAAGGAGAGGTGCCGGGCTGTGTTAAAAATGGCATACCGGCCGAAACGGCGGAGAAAATATTTGACGAGATGACGGACTTTGCCAAATACGCCTTTAACAAAAGTCACGCCGCTTGCTACGCTGTTGTTGGTTATCAAACGGCATGGCTTAAAACTTACTATCCCGTTGAGTTTATGTCGGCTCTTATGACATCAGTTATAGATTTTCCGTCAAAGGTTTCGGAATATATAGAAGAATGCCGCAAAATGGGTATAGAGCTTTTGCCGCCTGATATAAACAAGGGCCATGCCAAATTTTCGGTTGAAAATGGAAAAATAAGGTTTGCTCTTTCGGCTATAAAAAGCATAGGTGAGGGGCTTATAAATAATGTTGTGGCGGAACGCGACAAAAACGGGACTTTTAAATCTCTTACAGATTTTTTAACACGAATGGACGAGAAGGATTTAAACCGGCGTTCAATAGAGAATTTCATAAAGTCGGGAGCTTTTGACTGTCTTGGAAACAAAAGGTCTCAATATATGGCCTATTACAAAAATATATATGAAGGCATAGTGCAGAAAAAGAAAAACAACATTGCAGGGCAGCTTGACCTTTTTGGTTTGGAAAATATGGATAATACCGCGGAGGAGGACAGCTTTGCTCCTATGGAGGAATTTCCGTTCTCAGAGATACTTAAAATGGAAAAAGAGGTGCTTGGGATTTATGTAAGTGGCCACCCACTTTCGGAATATGAGGAGGAGCTTTCAAAAAAAGTGAGTTGCACAAGCCGAGATTTTGAGGCGGACGAGGACGGTAGAGTTCATTTAAGCGATGGACAGAAAGTTATTTTCGGCGGAATAATAAACAGTAAAAAGGTTAAGTATACTAAAAACAACAAGGTTATGGCTTTTATAAATGTAGAAGATATGTATGGAAGCGTTGAGGTTGTGGTATTTCCAAATTCTTATGCTCTTTGCCAAAATTTTATAAACGCCGACGAGATAGTTATAGTAAACGGAAAGGCTGATATATCATCTGAGGGCGACGGCAAAATAATTGCCGAAAAGATAACACCGATTGACAGTGAAGAGGGACAGGAAACAGAGTTTACGGTTCCGGATAAGCTTTTTCTTAAAGTGCCGAACGAGAAAATCCTTCAGAAAGCGGCAAGGATTTTAAAGACATTTCCCGGAGATATACCCGTTGTTGTTAAGTTAAGCGACACCGGTTCGGTTGTTAAGGCATCTAAAGACATGTATGCCTCGGAAGAGGAAATTGTTATTGACGGCCTTAAAATGCTTCTTGGAGACGAAAATGTTGTTATGAAATATAAAAAGACGGTTTAATGGATATAATAATTTTATAGAGGAGGCGTGAGATGAAAAGAACTAAAATAGTATGCACACTTGGACCGGCAACAAATACCGAGGAAAAAATAAAAGAGCTTATTGAAAATGGAATGGACGCGGCCAGAATTAATTTTTCTCATGGCGATTATGACTCCCACACAGTGCTTATAAACGCTGTTAAAAAAGTTAGAGAAGAGCTTAACGCGCCGATTCCGCTTATACTTGATACAAAAGGACCTGAAATAAGAATTAAAAAATTTAAGGATAACAAAAAAATATATCTTGAGAGCGGCAGCCATTTTATACTTACAAACAGAGATGTGGAAGGCAACGAAAGTATGGTAAGCGTTACATACCCGAACCTTCCTAAAGAGCTTAACAAAGACAGCCGCATACTTTTGGACGATGGACTTGTTGAGCTGCGGGTTATATCAAAAACAGATACGGATTTGGAGTGCGAGGTTGTAAACGGCGGATTTTTAAGTTCCAATAAGGGAGTTAATATACCTGATGTTTATGTCGATTTGCCTATACTTACGGAAAGAGACATAAACGACCTTAAGTTTGGCATAAAAATGGGCTTTGATTATGTGGCGGCCTCTTTTATACGTTCAGCCGACGACGTTTTAAAGATACGACGTGTGCTGGAGGAAAACGGCGGAACTGATATATTTATAATATCAAAAATAGAGAACAGGGAAGGCGTAAGGAATATTGACGATATATTAGCGGTTTCTGACGGTATTATGGTAGCTCGTGGGGATTTGGGCGTTGAGATACCTATTGAAGAAGTGCCTCTTGTGCAAAAGAAGCTTATTAAAAAAGCCAACAATGCCTGCAAGCCTGTTATAACGGCCACACAAATGCTGGAATCTATGGTTTCAAACCCAAGGCCCACAAGAGCGGAATCCAACGACGTGGCCAACGCTATATTTGACGGAAGCGATGCTATAATGCTTTCGGGCGAAACGGCGTCAGGGAAATATCCTGCCGAGGCGGTTGCCATTATGGCCAAGATAGCCGAAACTACCGAAAGCAGCCTTGATTACTCAAGAAGGCTTAAAGATAATATAGCAACAGTGCATAAAAATATGACCAACGCCATAAGTTATGCCGCCTGCACAACAGCCGCCGAGCTTAAAACAAGCTGTATAGCTACAGTGACAAAATCTGGACTTACGGCAAGAATGATAGCCAAATATAAACCTGTTTGTCCAATAGCCGCCAGCAGCAGTTCCGAGCGTGTTTATAGGCAGCTTAATCTTGTTTGGGGCTGCAAGCCTGTGCTTGAGAAAGAAATAATGGACGACGACAAGGTTTTTGAACTGGCTATGAACACAGCCGTTAAAAGCGGACTTGCGCAAAACGGAGACACTGTTGTTATAGCCATAGGCGTGCCTGTGGGCGTTTCAGGCTCAACAAACACAATGAGGGTTGACATTGTTGGAGACGTTATTTGCAAAGGAAAGGGAATAGGAAGCAAAAGGGCCTCGGGAAAGGCTGTGGTTATAAATTTTCCCGGTGAAGCAGAAAAAAAGTTTAAAACAGGAGACATACTTGTTGTTCCCAAAGCCGATAAGTCCCTTCTTCCATATATAAAACGGGCAAAAGCTCTTGTTATAGGTCAAACTGAGAACACCGACAGCTGTTATGCCGAGATAGTGTCGGAGGTTTTGGAAATGCCTGTTATAATATGCGATATAAACGTTACGGAGCTTATTAAAAACGATACTCTTATAACGGTTGACGCAAAAAAAGGCTTTGTTTATTTTGGAATGCCTAATGAAAATTAAGTTTGTAACAAAAAAGCGGATTTTATATCCGCTTTTTTACGTGCCCTTATAAGTATTGATTTATACGTTTTTTAGCAGCTCTTTTATTTTTATATATTTTTTTATTGTTTCGTCAATTCTTTTTTGAAGCTGGTCCTTTTCGCTGCCGGAAGCGTTTTGAATCTTTGAGCTTAAGTTTGAAAGTTCCATTTCAATAATAGTCTTTTCAAGTGAAAGGTTTTGGTTAGATTTCGCCGGTTTTTCTTTAGTTTCATATTGGTTTAGTGTACCCTCAAACATTTCTACTTTTCCGTTTTTTATAAATATGAAATTTTCGCCCACATTTTTTGCAAACGCTATGTCGTGGGTTATTATAATTACAGTGCCGGAGTATTTTAAAATAAGTTTTTCAAGGGCCTTAGAAGTGTAAAAATCAATATAATTCGTAGGCTCGTCGAGTATTATTGTGTTTAAATCGGAGGCCATAAGCATTGCTAGCTTAAGGCGGGCCCTTTCTCCGCCTGAAAGCAATGAGGCAGGCTTAAATATGTCCTCTTTAGAGAAAAGCAGACAGGCTAAAATTGTCCTAAGCTCGCTCTCTTTTTTAGATGACACAAATTTCATGTTCTCCAAAGGCGTTTTTGAAATGTCTATGGTTTCGCTTTCCTGAGAGAACAAGCCGGCTTTTATTTTAGGGTGGGTTTTAAGACCTGCTGTTTTAAACCCCCTAGAGTTTTTTAGTATAAGTGAGGCGAGAGTTGATTTTCCACAGCCGTTAGGGCCCATTATTACAGTGCGTCTGCCGGTTTTAATGCTGAACGAAACATTGTTAAACAATGATTTATTGTTAAATCCAAAACTAAAATTGTTTGCCGATACCATTATTTTTCCGCCGACACTTTCAGAGGGGCCCATAAAAATATTTATGTTTGTTATATTCTCAGGTTTTTCAACCTCCTCAAGCATACTTATACGCTTTTTTACGGCGGAAGCTGAGTTTTGAACTTTTTTAATGCTGTGCTCGGCCTTAAGGAAGCTCACCCGCGCCTCTTTGCTGCCTATCCCTTTTGGTATATGGCTCATTTTTGCGGCATGAGTCTTTATTTCGTTTAAAGCGCTTTCAAGTTCGTGTTTCTTTTTTGTATATTTTATATATTCCTTTGATTGATTTTCTTTCTCGTTGTTTTTCTGTTCCTCAAACTGACTTAGTTTGCCAGAGAAAATTCTTAAGGAACCCTTGTCTATTTCCCATATTGTATTGCAGGTTTTCTCTATTAACTCTCTGTCGTGGGAGACAAGTACGAATGCGCCTTTAAAGGCCATAAGCTCGTTTTCAAAAATTTTTATTCCCTCTATATCAAGATTGGCAGTGGGCTCGTCAGCAAACAGCAGATTTGAGTTTTTTGAAAGGGCTGAGGCTATTGAAAGACGAGTTTTTTCTCCGCCGCTTTTAAGAGCGGAACTTTTTAAATTAAAAAGGCTTGCTTTTTGACCGTCCGGATTTCCATCATTTTCTCTGTTTTGCTTTATCATTGATATTTTGCAAAAATGTGAAACTATGCCTGAATCAGGTTTTTCATCTCCGAAAAGTATTTTAAGCAAAGTGCTTTTTCCGGCTCCGTTCATTCCTATAAGCCCTATTTTGTCATCGGAGAATATCTCAAGTTTTTTTACTGACAATATCTTCTTTGTTCCATAACATTTTTCTAAGTTATTGGCTTTTAACAGCAACAAAAAAATCCCTCCTTAAAATTTCTGCTCAGAAGGGAAATGGCGCGTAAAAGGGCACCGAAAAAAGGCATAAAAATGCCGCTATAAATGTTATCCGAACTGAACAGAACAAAAACAAAGGCAGTTTAAAAACAGCCATAAAAAATAAATTTTGTCCTTTTAAATCAGTTCTCAAATAATCATTTTAAGCGGTTTACCTCAATTCTTTAATATTTAACAGTATACTATACTTAAAATTTGCTTTTGTCAATAGCTTTATTTCAGCGGATGCAAAGCGTTACATATACAGCGGAATAAAAAATTTTATAATGCCAAACATTTTTTATTAAAGTATGTTTGAAAATTAGTCAGAAAAGGGCGGGTGTGTTTTTCAAAATAAAAATTACTGTTTAATGTTTTGGGGAATATACATATTGTTGAATTATAAAAAGATTTATGTTAACAATTTATTTACACTATATTTATTTGCGGTACACAATTTAATGTAATAATACTAAACATAGAAGGAACCACAAAAGCATAAAAAAATAATAACCCCTCTTTTTATAAAAATAAATAGCCCCCCTTAATAACGACGGACATGGAGTCCGTCGTTTTGCTGTATATATGTGAAAATTGGAAATTTAATATATGTTTTTATTTATTTTTGAT
>CAJFUS010000221.1 GCA_904420235.1 Candidatus Neoanaerotignum tabaqchaliae | reverse complement strand
GGCGGCGAAGTTGACAATGAGGAAATAAAAGACCACACGGCTCTTGTGCTTTATGGAATATCAACAAGAAGCATACCCGCCCAAACAATTCCAAGCGCTGTGATTGTTGTTGAGGAAGTGGAGGCAACTGTTAACAATGAAGCAGCAGCTGATGAAGAAACAGTTGAAACAACAGAACCGGAAAGCACAACAAATGTTGTTGACAAAACTCCTTTAAAGCTTAGAGAAGCCGGAGAAAAAGCCGGATACACTGTTAAATGGGTTTCAAACGATGAGCCTGTTATGCTTATAAAAGAAGGCAAGGAAATAACTGTTACAGCCGGTTCAAATGAGATTATTGTAAACGGCGTTAAGGCTCAGCTTTCGGACAAGGTTTATCTTGACTCTTACGATAGAATGATAGCTCCTTACGACTTTTCGGACGTTTTATAATTTATTATTGAGGCTTGTTTTTAAATATCAGGGGGCGTGATGTAATTGCGGGCTGTAGTCTCGGGAAAAATGAAAAACATAGGCAAAATAATGGCCGAACGCATTAAGGAATTAGGCTATGAGGTATACTATCATGAAGATGAGAAGGTACCCTTAAACGAGGAAGAGCTTAAGTGCGATGTGCTTGTTCAAATGGATATGTTTAAGCTTAATAAGCCGGAAAGTTTTAAGAACCTTAAGTTTGTTCAGGCCCTTATGGTTGGAACCGATGACAAGCCCATTGAAGAGCTTAGAAGCATGGGTGTTAAATACGCCAATTTAAGAGGCGTGTTTGATAAACCAATAGCCGAGTTTGTTATAATGCGCATACTTGATATTTATAAACGCATTAGAGTATATGAAAGTCAGCAGAGGGAGAAAATCTGGAAAAAACAATTTGACCTTATGGAAATAACCGATAAAAGGGCCGTTGTGCTTGGCACAGGACACATAGGAAAGGAAACAGCCAGACTTTTAAAGGCTTTTGAAGCTAAGGTAGATGGATTTTCCAGAAGTGGTAAAAAAACTGAAAATTTTGATAATGTTTTTACAATGGATTTTTTAAATGAAAAAATAGGGCAGTACGACATAGTTGTAAATGCCCTTCCTCTGACTGACGAGACATATCACGTTTTTAATGATGATTTGTTCGGTAATTTTAAAGAAAAATCGGTGTATATCAACATAGGCAGGGGAGGCACTCAAAGCGAGGAGGCTTTGTATAAGGCTCTGTTAGGCGGAAGACTTATGGCGGCGGCTGTTGATGTATTTGAAAAGGAACCGTTAAGCAAGGAAAGTCCGCTTTTAGATTTGGACAATTTCTATTTTTCGCCTCATAACAGCTGGGGCGGCGACTTAAACGACCAAAGAACCGTTGATATAGTTGTTAAAAACCTTAAGGCCTTTATCAACGGTGAGGAACCTGAAAATATAGTTTAAGTGTCAAATTAAGCTATTGTACGCGGCTTAACACCGGCACGCCAAAACAGCTTAATGGGTAGATTATATGAGCTTTGCCCGCAGCAAGAAATATTGAAAAGGTCTTTAAATAGGACTTACGGGCTGAGTGCCTTCAATTTAAAATAAGGTATAAAAGCGATATTTAAAAATAAAATTATCGGGTTTTAAAAATAATACTTGATTTTTATTAAAAAACGTGGTATTTATATTAAGTAAAGTTGTTAGTCAATAAAGGCGTTCTCAAATTTTTGAGGACGCTTTCTGTTTATTAGCTTTGTAGGAAGGAATGTGATGTTATGAATGAAAAAATTTCCATACCGGAAATTTATGGAAGCTGTGTTTTTGACGACTCGGCAATGAGAGAAAGGCTGCCAAAGAAGTTTTATAAGGAGCTTAAAGAAACCATAGAAAATGGAACCGAGCTTAGGCCGGAGCTTGCCGAGGCAGTTGCCAACGCCATGAAGGACTGGGCCATAGAGCACGGAGCCACACATTATACACACTGGTTTCAGCCAATGACAGGAATAACGGCGGAAAAGCACGACGCTTTTATATCGCCCACAGACGACGGAAAAGCTATAATGGAGTTTTCAGGCAAAGAGCTTATAAAAGGAGAGCCCGACGCTTCATCATTCCCGTCCGGCGGACTTAGAGGAACTTTTGAGGCAAGAGGCTACTCCGTTTGGGATTGTACTTCTCCGGCCTTTTTGAAAGAAGACTCCTCCAGCGTTACACTTTGCATACCTACCGCCTTCTGTTCATACACAGGAGAGGCTCTTGACAAAAAAACGCCGCTTCTGCGTTCTATGGAAGCCATAAGCCTTCAGGCTTTAAGAATTTTAAGGCTTTTCGGCGACCAGCAGACGCAAAAAGTTATAACGTCCGTAGGCGCCGAGCAGGAATATTTCCTTGTTGACAAGGAGCTTTACAACAAAAGAAAAGACCTTATATTTACAGGCCGCACACTTTTTGGGGCAATGCCTCCAAAGGGACAGCAGCTTGACGACCACTATTTTGGAACGCTTAAAGAAAAAGTTTCGGCCTATATGAGAGATTTGGACGTGGAGCTTTGGAAGCTCGGCATATCAGCCAAAACAGAGCATAACGAGGCGGCTCCTGCGCAGCACGAGCTGGCGCCTATATATGACAACACAAACATAGCCACCGACCATAACCAAATTATAATGGAGTATATGAAAAAGCTGGCTCCAAGGCATGGCCTTGAGTGTCTGCTTCATGAAAAGCCATTTGCCGGAGTAAACGGAAGCGGAAAGCATAACAACTGGTCGCTTTCAACAGACTGGGGCAAAAACCTTCTTGACCCGGGCAAAGAGCCACATAAAAACAAAGTGTTCCTTACATTCCTTTTAGCCGTTATAAAGGCCGTTGACGAAAACGCCGTACTTTTAAGGCTTGCGGCCTCAAATGCCGGAAACGACCACAGACTTGGAGCAGCAGAGGCTCCGCCGGCTATAATATCCATATTCCTTGGCGAACAGTTAGAAGATATACTTGACCAAATAGAGGCCGGAAACATAACTGGCAGCAAAAGGGAAACGTCTATGAGCATAGGCGTGTCAACTTTGCCATCAATTAAAAAAGACGTTACCGACAGAAACAGAACGTCGCCTTTTGCTTTTACCGGAAACAAGTTTGAGTTTAGAATGGTTCCGTCGTCAGACTCCATAGCTTGTGCCAATTATATGCTTAACACAATAGTTGCGGAGTCGTTAAAACAATTTGCCGACGAGCTTGAAAAGGCCGATAACTTTGACGAGGCATTAAGCCTTCTTATGCAGAGAACAGTTAAAGAGCATAAAAAAGTTATATTCAGCGGAAATGGATATTCTGAAGAATGGGTTAAAGAGGCCGAAAGAAGGGGACTTCCAAATTACCGTTCAATGGTAGACTCCGTTTACTCTCTTATAGAGCCGCGTTCAGTTAAAATGTTTGAGGAGCATGGCGTTCTTACTGAAATAGAGTGCCACGCAAGAGCCGAAATTCAGTATGAAATTTATGTTAATCGTCTTATGATTGAGGCAAGAACAATGATTGACATGGTGGCAAAACAGATAAAACCGGCTGTTATGGCATATGCCAAGGTTGTGGCCGATACAATAGCCTCGCTTTTGGCTGTTGGGGCCGATGCTGATGTTGAGAAAGAGCTTTTAAGCGACATAACATTAAATATTAAAGAGCTTGACGCTCAGTATAAGAAGCTTAAAGAAATGCTGGACAAGGCCTGCGCTATTGATGACCTTAAAACAAAGGCTTTCTTTGTAAAGGACAATATATTTACAACAATGGAAAACTTAAGAAAGCCGGCCGACAGACTTGAAATGCTTACTGATGAGAAATATTGGCCGTTCCCTACATACGGAGAGCTATTATTTAACGTATAAAAAATGAAATCAAAGCCGAACCTTTCCTTTTGGAATTGGTTCGGTTTTGTTGTTTTTTGTTGAAAAAAATTTGCTTCGGAACAATAATTAATTGTATTGGAATTAAAAAATTTAGTTGACAAAATAATGCTTTTTTGGTATCATATACTACGGTTATAGAAGAGAAGATAGTGGCATATAAGAAATATGTCAGTTTATGTATTTAAAGAAATATATTTTTGCAATAATACCATGAAGGTAAATTTTACGATGAATGTGAAATTTATTTTCGTGGATTTTTTTTGGAAAAATATTAAATATGAGAAAAGTTTTCATATCAAAAAGCGGTTTTTAAATTACGGAGTATAAAAGAATTTGGGCACAAAGATTAAGAACTTACAAATTAGTTTTAAGCGAAAATAAGCCATTTTGAAAAATATATTTAGAATGGAGCGTAAAATTTAACTTTTTGTAATTATTTATAAGTTTATAAGAATTATAACTATTTTATCAATGTTTAAAATTGAGTTGGCAAAATTAATGTTATTTAGTGTGAAATTTAATGGGAAAAGTAACATTTTGCGCATACCATAAAGTAATATAAAATGTGGAGGATTTTTGATGAGTAACTATGTAATAAAGCGTCTGCTCCAAATGATACCAATTTTGTTTGTAATTACTTTTTTGTCTTTTGGAATGATGCGTTTAGCGGGCAGCGACGCTGTTCTTGCGCAAATGCAAAACACAGGTGTGGTTATGTCTAAGGAGGTTATTGAAAACGCCAGAGCCGAGCTCGGGTTAGATAAGCCGTTTTTAACACAATATTTTATATGGCTTATAAACATTCTGCATGGCGATATGGGAGTAAGCTATATATCAAACAAAGAGGTTTTTCCAACGTTTATATCAAAACTTCCGGCAACACTTTTACTTACGGCTTTATCCATAGGGCTTACAGTAATTGTGTCAATTCCCCTTGGAATATTGTCGGCGGTAAAACAAAACCGGTTTACCGATTACTTTATTAGATTTTGCAGTTTTATTGGAAACAGTGTGCCCAATTTTTTCGCCGCTTTGCTTTTAATGTATTTTTTTTCCATACGACTGAATATTTTTCCGGTAATTTCCCGTGATATTACACTTAAAAACGCCGTTTTGCCGGCCATTACACTGTCTATCGCCATGTCTGCTAAATATATGCGTCAAGTGCGTGCAACAGTTTTGGACGAGCTTAGCAAAGATTATGTTGTTGGGGCCAGGGCAAGAGGCGTAAAGTTTAGCGTAACCCTTACAAAAAGTGTGCTTAAGTCCTCGTTTGTTACACTAATAACTCTCATGACATTATCAATAGGCAGTCTTCTTGGGGGAACTGCTATTGTGGAATCAATTTTTATGTGGGACGGCGTTGGGAAATTGGCTGTGGACGCCATTAATATGCGGGATTATCCAATAATTCAGGCTTATGTAATGTGGATGGCAATTATTTATGTTTGCGTAAATTTAATAACCGACCTCTCTTATCATTTGCTTGACCCTCGAATCCGTATTGGGGGTGATAAAAAATGAATCCGCAGAATGTAACAGTTAGAAAACCGAAGATTCAAAAAAATTACACAAAGCATAAGCTGCTGTTTTTTATAATTTTAACGGCTTTGCTGATGCTTGCAGTTGTTTTTGCTAATCAGCTTTGTCCTTATAATCCAAACGCACAAATATTCGAGCCGTTGGAAACTCCAAGCGCGGCGCATATTTGCGGAACGGACCGTTATGGAAGGGATATGCTTTCAAGAGTTTTGATAGGGCTTCAAACAAGCGTGCTTTCAACGCTTTTGCTGGTTGCCATTATAACACTGTTTGGAACGGCGGCAGGCGTATTGTGCGGATATTTCGGCGGTAAAACAGACGCCCTTATTATGAGAGTATCAGACGTTTGTTTGGCATTCCCAGGATTGGTTTTCGCTTTGGCAATAGCGGCACTTTTGAACGGCGGGCTGCGAAACGCCATTATAGCTTTGGCAGTTGTAAGCTGGCCAAAGTATGCAAGAATAGCCCGCAGCCAAACATTATCTCTTAAAAACAGCGATTATGTTTTTGCGGCAAGGCTTTCCGGAGACACCTCTGTTGAAATTATTACGCGCCATATTTTGCCGAATATTTTTGGGCCAATACTTGTTACGGCAATGCTTGACATTGGCACAATGATGATGGAATTAGCCGGACTTTCTTTTCTTGGCCTTGGGGCGCAGCCGCCAACCGCAGAGCTTGGAAATATGATGAGCAGTGGGCGAAGCATGCTTCAAACATACCCATGGGTAATTATAAGTCCAGGAATAGCCATTTTTTTGGCGGTTGCCGTTTTTAATCTGCTTGGCGACACTGTGCGGGATTATTTAGACCCTCGCAACAGCGGCAAGTGATAGATTTTTATATAAAAGTTTATTAAAAAACAGCAAGGGGATTTTTTATGAGAAAAACAAATATTTTATGCTTGATAGTTTCCTTATTTATTGCCATGGCAGTTATAACAGGATGTTCCTCTGGAAACAGTGAATCAAAAACCACAAACACAGGAAGCTCAGAATATAGCGGAACCACGTTTGTTCTTGGAGACACAACATTTAACGCCGAAAACGGCGAACCTGACATTAATCCTCACAACAGCTATTCCGGCTGGGCTTGTATACGTTATGGCGTTGGAGAGACACTGTTCCGCTATTCGGACACAATGGAAATTGAGCCTTGGCTGGCAACAGATTATGAGCTTGTTGACGAACTTACTTGGAAGATAATTTTGCGGGACAATGTAGCATTCTCAAGCGGAAGAAACTTAGACGGGCAGGCAGTAAAAGAATGTCTGGAGCATTTGGTTGAGAATCACGACAGGGCGAGAGGCGACCTTATGATTGACACAATTACCGCTGAGGGACAGACAGTAACAATTAAAACAACCGAGCCTAAGGCCACACTGCTTAACTATTTAAGCGACCCTTACGGCTGTATTATAGATATGGAAGCGGGAATAACCGAAGACGGGATTGTGTGCGGCACAGGGCCTTATATAGCTGAATCCCTTGAGACGGACGAGGAGGTTAACCTTGTTAAAAACGAAAATTATTGGAACGGAGAGCCGGGATTTGACAATATCAACGTTATAACAATTACCGATGGCGACACATTAACAATGGCCCTCCAGTCCGGAGAGATTGACGCCGCCTATGGAATGCCTTACGCCAGTTATCCGCTTTTTGAAAATGAGGATTATACGTTTTCAAGCTGCGCCACAAGCAGAGCTTTCTTTGCCGCAATGAATTATGAAAGTGAGATTATTAAAGACCAAGCCGTAAGAAAGGCCATAGCTATGGGTATTGATAAGGAGGGCTTTGTGAACAGGCTTTTAGACGGCAACGGTTATCCTGCCGTCGGGGTTTATCCGGATACATTCTCTTTTGGTGGCGACGCTGTAACCGACGAAACGTATAATCCGGAAGAAGCCATGGCTTTGCTTGAGGAAGCCGGTTGGACAGACAGCGACGGAGACGGAATAAGGGAAAAGAACGGGCAAAAATTAACAATACGCTGGTGTACATATCCAAGCCGTCAGGAACTTCCGCTGCTTGCGGAAGCCGTTCAGGCAACACTGGGTAACATTGGCATAGAGGTTGTTATAAACTGCACCGCAGATATAGCAAATGTTGTATCGGATAAATCCGCTTGGGACGTGTACGCCAGCGCAATGGTTACAGCGCCTACGGGAGACCCTGAATATTTCTTTACCACCCACTGTTTGGACAGCTCTGTGGCAAATGACGGAAGCTATCACAGCGATAAGTTAGAGACGTTGGCGTCGGAACTTGCCGGAACATTTGACGCGGACCGTCGCGGTGAGATTGCGGTTGAAATGCAGCAAACTATTTTGGACGATGACGCCTATGTATTTTGTTCTCATCTTAAAATGAGCATGATAAGCAAATCGACAATTACGGGATTAAGCGCTCATCCGTGTGATTTTTATGAAATTACGGCTGAACTTGCTCCGGCGAAGTAGGCCAAGTTATTAGGGAGAGATGTCAGCGTGGAGGAATTATTAACATATCAGTCTGTTGAGATAAGCTTTAACGGCAGGCCGACTGTGCACGACATAAGCTTTAAACTTCACAGCGGAGAGATTATAGGCATTGTAGGTGAGTCCGGCAGTGGGAAAAGCACGCTTTTAAAGGCGGCAATTGGTCTGCTTGATAAAACCGGAACCGTTACAAAAGGTGATATATGGTTTCAGGGAATGGATATTCCAGATTTACCGGAAAAGGAAATGCAGAAAATAAGGGGCGCCAAAATTGGTATGATTTTTCAGGACTCCGGAGCGTCGTTTTGCCCAATACGCACAATAGGCAGTCAAATTTATGAAAGCATGCTGTCCCATAATAAAATTACTAAGGCCGAAGCAATGGATAAGGCGCTGGAATTGTTTGACAAGCTTAATTTTAAAGACGGAAAAAGAATTTGGGACAGCTATCCTTTTGAACTTTCGGGCGGAATGAATCAGAGGGTAGGCATAGCGGCGGCCATGATTATGAAGCCAATGATTTTATTGTCCGACGAGCCTACCAGTGCTTTGGACATTGCCGTTCAAAGGCAGGTAGTGAAAGAGTTGCTTCTGCTTCGGGATTTATTTGGAACGTCTATTATTTTGGTAACCCACGATATTGGTGTGGTTTCGGCAATGGCGGATACGATTTTGGTTTTAAAAGACGGTTGTCTTGTGGAGTGCGGCGAGGCAAAGCAAATTTTGCAAAGCCCCGAAAAGGAATATACCAAGCAACTGTTATCGGCGGTACCAAGGCTGCGGAGGGCTTAAATGGAATATATTTTGGAAGCTGAAAATTTAACGAAAGTATTTAAAACTCAAAATAAGTCATATTTTACTGCTGTGGACAGCGTAAGCTTTAAGCTTGAAAAGGGAGAATCTTTAGGCATTGTAGGCGAGTCCGGCAGCGGAAAAAGTACTATTGCCAGAATGCTTTTGCGTCTTACGGACGTATCGGATGGAAAAATTTATTTATACGGTGAGGACATAACAAATTTTAGCGGGAAAAACCTTAGAAAAGTTTACGGCGCTATTCAAATGATATTTCAATCTGCTGAGGGGTCCTTTAACCCAAGAAAGACCCTTGGATACAGTATATGCGAAAGCCTTAGAAACCTTGGAATGGCAGGCGGCGAGGCGAAAAAAAGAGCGGAATATTTGTTGGAAGAGTGCGGGCTTAACGGCGAGTTTTTAAAAAAGTATCCGCACGAGGTAAGCGGCGGGCAGTGCCAAAGAGCAGCCATAGCCAGAGCTTTGGCAGCACAGCCTAAAATTTTAGTTTGCGATGAGGCCACAAGTGCCCTTGATGTTACGGTGCAGAAGCAAATTATGGAACTTTTGACGGATTTAAAAAACAAAAACAATCTTTCTTATATTTTTATTTGCCATAATTTAGCCCTTGTTCAGTCTTTTTGCGACAGGGTGTTGGTTATGAGCGAGGGGAAAATTGTTGAGGAAGGAACCCCTGACGAAGTGATTTTTTCGCCAAAATCATCTTATACAAAAATTTTGGCAGACGCCGCCATTGAAAGCAGTTTATAAATTTATAAAAAAGGTAAGAAATACAATTAGTTTTATTAGGAAATGATTCCGTCTTGTTTTATTGCCATAATTATATAAATTAATAAAGTAGCTGAAATTTATTGTTAAACATCAGTTTAAACAATTTGCGTATTCCCCTTAAAATATTGAAAGGCCGCTTTTGAGACGGCCTTTTATATTTTTGCATTAAACAAATCAATGTATACAAAGAGAAAAAGTGAGTATGTTATTTTTTTAAATTGCAGTGTCCATATTAAACTTAAATAAGATTATAGAAATATTTTACTTTTCCATATTATACCGCCCGCGATGTGCGTCAGTACAATATGGAAAAAGTATTAAAAAACAAATTACAGTTTTATTTGTTTTTCATATTCCTCCATTGTATAAATAGGTTCAAAGCTGCCGTCTTCCATAGGCTTAAACACATAGTGCTCTTTTAAAAATATAACGTCATTTCGCTTTGCCGTTTCCAGCTCCGCCAGTATAGCCGCTTTGGCGGCAACAATGGCTCCGGCTTTTTTGGCAAGGGTTTCTATGGCGCCTATGGACTCGCCGGTGGCTATTACATCGTCAATAAGAGCGACTCTTTTTCCTCGTATTTTTTCCGCGTCAACACCGTTTAAATATAGGCTCTGCTGTGATTGGGTAGTTACGGAATTTAATGTGCAGCCTATGGGGTTTTGCATGTAAGGTTTACGGCTTTTTCTGGCTACAATAAATTCATTCATTCCCATAAGGCGCGACATTTCGTATGTAAGGGCTATTCCTTTAGCCTCTGCTGTCATAAGATAGTCAACCGGCGGCAGTCGCTTTACCAGCTCTGGAGCAGTAGCCTGAACAAGCTCTGTGTCGGAAAGACATACGAAACTGGCCAATGCTAAGCCGTTTTTAATTTTTACAAAAGGGAGCTTTCTTTTTACACCGAATATTTCAAAGTCGAAGTATTTATTATCCATGGTTTCTCCTTTCAGCAAATTAATATATTTGTTTTTAAGTATAGCAGGAATTTCATCTTCAATCAATCCCGTTGAACGGTTTATGAAGAATTGACTTATTTTTATATATTATATATTAATAAATCATGGGAATATTAAATTATAAAAATAAGCTTTTAATGCCCTTGTAAAAATTGTAACATTAAGGTCTGAAAAATTTCTTAAAAATAATGCCATATCCGCCAAATATTAATTAAGTTTTAAATGAGGTCTTTTACATGAATAGTTTTTGACGTTTGAGTGATAATATTTTCATAGAAAATTTTCAAGTGAAAATGTCATGTTCATATTTTATTGATTGAATTTTAGGGCCTATATTTATTAAAAGTTTTATCTTGGTTAAATAAAAGCCAGTTTAACAATATAAATTTTTAGGAGGCATATTTTTATGGACGACAAAAATGGATTTTTAATAACAAACAGAGACCATGTTTTAAGGGCGTGGCAAAACTCAACAGAGCTTGTGCGAGATTTCAGGGAATACTCCTGTGAAATGGCAAAAGAGGATAAAAAACTTTCAAGGCTTTTTTC
>CAJFUS010000220.1 GCA_904420235.1 Candidatus Neoanaerotignum tabaqchaliae | reverse complement strand
GCCCCTACATTGTGGCAGAAAGTTATACCCTACTGCTCCAATCTGAAAGTTGACACATCCGTTTATGAGAAAAACAGAGACACTCTTTATAATATGCTTACGGAACTTGGCTATGAGTGTGTTGAGCCAAAGGGCGCTTTTTATCTTTTCCCAAAAACACTTATACCCGACGATAAAGAGTTCTGCAACGCGGCCAAGGAATTCAGACTTCTTATAGTTCCCGGCTCCTCGTTTGGCTGTCCGGGATTTTGCCGAATTTCATACTGCGTATCCCACGATACCGTTGTAAACTCTTACGATAGCTTTAAGAAGCTTAAAGAAAAATACTCTAAATAAAAAAGAGGTATAAAAATGACAAAACCATGGTTTAAAAACCTTCGCCAAATAGAGCCTTATGTTCCCGGCGAACAGTCTAAAAACGAAAACATAATAAAATTAAACGCCAACGAGAACCCGTACCCTCCTTCGCCTCAGGTTATGCAGGCCCTTAGGGAAATAAGGCCGGAAAATCTGTCCTTATATCCAAACTCAAACGCTCAAAAGCTTGTTGATGCCATAGCCCAGTATCATGGAGTTAAAAGCAGTCAGGTTTTTGTGGGCAACGGCAGCGACGACGTTATAGCTCTTTCATTTATGGCGTTTTTTAACTCGGACAAGCCCATACTTTTTCCTGACATAACATACTCATTCTATCCGGTATGGTGCAGGCTTTTTAATATACCATATGAAACACCGAAAGTTGATGATAATTTTAAAATAATCCCGTCGGACTATTATAAGCCCAACGGCGGTGTTATTTTTCCAAACCCCAACGCACCCACAGGCATAGGAGAGGGAAAAGAATTCATAAAGGACATACTTAACCATAATCCGGACTCAATAGTTATTGTGGACGAGGCCTATGTCGATTTTGGATGTTACAGCAGCATAGAGCTTTTAAAAGAATATGATAATCTGCTTGTGGTTCAAACCTTCTCAAAGTCCCGCTCAATGGCCGGAATGAGAATAGGCGCAGCCATAGGAAACGAGGAGCTTATAGGTGTGTTAAACGCCGTAAAAAACAGCTATAACTCATATACTCTTGATTCCGTCGCCATAGAATGCGGTTCCGCAGCCGTTAATGACGACGAGTATTTTAAAAGTACGCTGTTAAAAATATCGTCAACAAGGGACAGGGTTTCAGATATATTCAAAAAAATGGGCTTTACCGTATATCCTTCCCAGTCAAACTTTATATTCGTAACAAAAAACGACATAAGTGCCAAAGCTCTGTTTGAGTATCTTAAATCTAAAAACATATTTATAAGATACTTCAACCTGCCAAGAATAGACAATCATTTAAGAATAACCATAGGCACCGACGAGCAAATGGATACTCTTATAAAAGAAACAGAAAATTATTTAAACGGCTTAAAATAAAAATCAACATAGAATATAAAATAAAAAAGCGGCAAGGTTTGTTCCATGCCGCTGTTTTATTCCACTTGCTAATCCTTGTTCTTAACAAAACAAACTTAAATAAAATATTCATTCAAGATGGCTTTATTAACTTTCTTATAAAAACTGAACCTATAATTTCAAAATCCATATTGACATAAAATTTTTATTCAATTATCCTCTACTTAAGAATTGCCGGCAGTTCTTTATTTTTAAAATAAGGAGCTGAAAATATGTATCACAAACACTTTAAAGGAACTCACTACAACTGCGGACTTAGCTATGGTTCCGTTCTTTTTAATCATGGAATTTCAATACTTAAAAACATACCCTTTAAAATAACCGATAAACACGAAAGCTTCGCTCAAAGCTGTGTTCCAATATACAAAGAATATTTTCCCCAAATTATTGAGGAAATAGAAGGCATAGCCCATGGGCAGCGTTGTTCAGAAAAATCAATCCAAAATCTGCTTTTCAGTATGTACGCCATAATTCCTCAATGCTTCTGCTCATGTTTCGCGGTTTCAAACGGCAAAAGCATTATTCTTGGCAGGAACAGTGATTTTTTGCCAAGCCTTAAAAAATTCAATACAAATGTTATATACAAATTCTCCGGCGGTTCATTTTCATTTATGGGAAACACAACGGCCTTTGTTGAAATGGAGGACGGTATAAATGAACATGGTTTGGCATTAGGGCTCACGTCTGTATATCCAAAATACATTAAGTCCGGTTTTAACGCCGGACTGCTTCTGCGTTTTTTACTTGAGAAATGCAAAACAGTAAACGACGCGGCTGACTGTGTTAAGAATATTCCCATAGGGTCATGTCAAACAATAACGGCCGCCGATAAATCGGGAAGCATTGCCTTAATCGAATGTTCCCCGTTTAAAACCGAAATTATATACCCCAATAACTATCCCTATGTATGCGCAACAAACATGTTCAGCTCTGAAAGTATGCTTAAATTTAACAGCAAAGGCGTTGACAACTGGTATTCAAATGAAAGATATTCCACTCTTGTTGCGGCATTAAATAAGAATTGCCGCTCCCTAAATTTAAACGGCGCGGTCGATATTCTTTCCGGCAAAAAAGGATTTTTATGCCAATACAGCAGGGGTTCCGGCAAGGACACAGTTTGGTCGGTTATTTATGATTTAAGAAAGCTAGAAATATACAGGGCCGAGAAAAACCCTTCAATAAGCCAATTTAAAAAGGATACTCGTTTTAAATTCAGCATTTAGTTAATATAAAACAAATCATCATATAAAAACGACCTGAATTTTGTAAGATAAAAAATAAATTCCATAAAAACAGGACAGAACAATTTTTATACGTCCTGTCCTGTTTTTTGTATAATGCTTTCTGATTAAATTTAGAAATTACAGGCTAATCAGCTCAAAAAATCATGTTAATTATTTCTTCCTCCACTTAAGCAAAAGCGCCGAGTTTATAATAACAATAACCGAACCCGCGTTATGAACAAGGGCTCCAACAACAGGGTTAAGTATTCCCGTTATGGCAAGAACAATGGCAATGAAGTTCAGTGTCATTGAAAATGTAAGATTGCATTTTATTGTAACCATCATTCTTTTGGCAAGCCTGAACAAATGAGGCAGTTCCTTTATATCGTCATTAACAAGGGCTATATCTGCGGCGTCAACGGCTATGTCGCTTCCAACCCCTCCCATGGCAATTCCAACATAGGCTTTTTTAAGGGCCGGGGCGTCATTTATTCCGTCGCCAACCATACATACCTTTTTGCCCTCATTCATTAAAGAATCAATGCATTTTATCTTGTCCTCCGGCAGACAATCTGCCTTAACCTGGTCAACGCCAACAATTCCGGCTATATTTTCAGCGGCGCTCTTGTGGTCTCCCGTTAAAAGCACTGTTTTTATGCCAAGGTCTTTTATATCGCTTATTGTATTTTTCGAGTTTTCCCTAACTGTGTCTGAGAGAGCTATAAATCCCGCTTTTGTTTTGTTAACAGCTATGTATACAACAGTACAGCCTTTGTTTATAAACTCCTTTACACACTCCAAGTCATCGTTGGAGAAATTGACTCCGTTTTCGTCTATAAGCTCAATATTTCCGGCCAAAACCTCTTTTTGCTCAATAACGGCCTTAACGCCTCTTCCGGGAAGCATCTCAAAATCCTCTATTTCTCTCTTTTCTCCTTTATAACCATTTAATATGGCTTTGCCCAAAGGATGTTCCGAACGCGTCTCGGCAGATGCGCAGAGTGAAAATATATCATCGTCAGAAAACTTATTGCTGAAGCTCTTTACGGCAACAACTTCCGGCTTTCCATATGTTAAAGTTCCGGTTTTGTCAAATGTAACCGCACTTATAGAGCTAAGCCTTTCAAGGGCGTCGCCCTCTCTAACAAGGAATCCATGCTTTGTGGCATTGCCTATGGCGGCCATTATGGCTGTTGGCGTTGCCAAAACAAGGGCGCAGGGACAAAAAACAACAAGTATTGTAACCGACCTTATTATTTGGCCCGTAAAAAGCCAAGTAAGAATAGCGGCGCTTAAGGCTATAACAACAATCCATGTGGCCCACCTGTCGGCTATGCCAACTATTTTGGCTTTTCCCGCATCCGCAGACTGCACAAGCCTTATCATTCTTTGTATCGAGCTGTCTTTTTCTTGTTTGGTGGCAGTCATATCAAATGTTCCAAACTGATTCACCGTTCCACTTGATACCTCGTCGCCGGCCTCTTTATCAACGGGAAGTGACTCACCTGTCATAACCGCCTGATTTATTGATGTGTGTCCAGATTTTATAATTCCGTCAACCGGTATTGTCTCGCCGGGAAGAACCCTTAATATGTCTCCGACTTTAACCTCTTCGGCCTGTATAATTGTTTCTGAGCCGTTTTCAATTTTTCTTGCCGTTCTTGGAGTTAAATGAACCAGCTTTTCTATTCCGGCCCTTGCCTTGGCAACTGTAAGCTCCTCCAAAAGAGCTCCTATCTGCATTATAAAAGCAACCTCGCCCGCCGCAAAAATCTCCCCTATTATAACTGAGGCCACAAGAGCAATAGACACAAGCACATCGGCCTTAATGTCAAAACTTGTTACAAGTCCTATTATAGCTTCTTTTATAATAGGAATTCCGCAAAGCACTATCGAAATCCACGCTGCGTTAAGTCCAAAAATACTTATGTTAAAAAAGCTTGCCACAAGAGCAACGCCTGATATAACAATAAAAACTATATCTCTTATGGCGTCTTTGTCAATAAATTCCCCTAATTTAGAAAGCATATATACATCTCCTTTTCGCTACTATACAGCATACCCCTATATGTATATATAGATTATACCCCTCCCCTGTATATTCGTCAATATAAATTATTTTACACTGCTAACTTATTAATAAACCAAAATACTGCCGCAGAAATTTGTGATTTAAAATCACTTAAAAAATTTATTTCCACATAAAATTACAGTTAAGCCACCATTTAATCAGATAGCCTGACTTATTTTTCCGTATATTACTCTCTTTCTTTATTTCAGTATAAACGCACATGATAGTTGCATTTCCATTTTAATATATACTAAACTGCTGTTATTTATAAAAATCCTCCTTTGTTTTCAAGTCCTGCCGAACTCTTTAATATAATAAAGGAGGATTTTTCTCGAATTTTTACTCACCATCATAGCCGTTAGATTTGTAATTACCAATCTCACATAAAAAACCGCCGTAAACCGGCGGTTTAAAAATCAACTCATTCTTGAGAAATGTTCTATGGCTTTTGCAAATTCAGCTATTGTCCTATCGGCGTCGCCATGCTCTATTCCATCCCTTACGCAGTGGTTAAGGTGGCCCTCCAAAACTATCTGCCCAACCTTATGGAGAGCACTTTTAGCGGCATTTATTTGAATAAGTACGTCCTCGCAAGGCACATCTTCATCAACCATTTTGTCAATAGCGTTTACCTGACCTATAATTTTTCTTAACCTTCTGTGAAGATTATCAGAGTCCATACACTGTTTCACATTAAAAGCCTCCCCCATAAAACCTTGTTAACCCAAAACACAAAATCACTCAACAGTAACGGATTTAGCCAAATTTCTTGGCTGGTCTATGTCTGTTCCAAGGCAATAGGCCATATAATAGGCAAAAAGCTGTGCCGGAACAGCCGCCAAAACCGGAGCTATTGACCACATAGCCCTTGGTATATAAATTATGTCGTCGGCCTCCCCAGCGGCAATATTGTTGCCTTCCACTGCTATAGCTATAACACTGGCGCCTCTTGCCTTAACCTCTTTAATATTGCTTAATGTCTTGTCAAAAAGCTTTTCTTGGGTAAGTATGGCTATAACAAGAGTTTCGTCATCAATCATAGCTATTGGACCATGTTTAAGCTCTCCGGCGGCATAAGCCTCGCTGTGAAGATAAGCGATTTCCTTAAGTTTAAGGGAGCCCTCCTTTGAAACTACATAATCAAGACCGCGGCCTATAAAAAATACATTCCTCGATTTTGAGTATTTCTCGGCTAAGGCTTTAATTTTTTCACTTTCATCAAGAATTTGCCCTATTTTTGTATCAAGGCAATAGAATTCGCTTTTTATTGTTTCAAATTCCTCTTTGCTTAAAGCGCCGCACTCTATGGCCATGTTAAAGGCTATAAGCTCCATAGCCACAACCTGCGCCGTAAAAGCCTTTGTTGAAGCTACCGAAATTTCTGGCCCCGCAAGTATATAAAACACATCGTCGGCCTCTCTGGCTATTGAACTGCCTACAGCGTTTACAACGGCCAAAACTCTGGCGCTGTTTCTTTTGGCTATTCTGAGGGCCTCAAGGGTATCGGCCGTTTCGCCGGACTGGGAAACAACTATAAGAAGCGTTTTCTCGTCTATAACCGGTTCTCTGTATCTGAACTCGCTTGCCACATCGGCTATAACCGGTATTTTCGTAAATTTCTCAATAAGGGTTTTGCCTATTAAACCGGCGTGATAGGCCGTTCCGCAGGCCACAATATATATCCTGTTAAGTTCATTTATATCTTCTTTTTTAAGCTTTATGCCGCTCATGTCTATAAAGTTCTTGTCCTTTGGCATCCTCATTGACACAAGCTCGTTTATAATTCTTGGCTGTTCGTTTATTTCCTTAATCATAAAGTGCTCATATCCGCCTTTTTCAGCGGCGTCAATATCCCACTCCACATTAAATATATCTTTTTTAACCTCATTTTTATCCATATTAAATATTTTAATACTGTCGGATTTTATAACGGCAAACTCCATATCATCAAGGAAATAAACCTTTCTTGTGTGATGAAGTATAGCCGGTATATCGGAGGCTATAAAATTCTCATTCTTGCCTATGCCTATAACTAAAGGGCAGTTCTTTCTTGCAGCAACAAGGGTATCCGGAAAATCTTTGCATATAACGCCAAGGGCATAAGAGCCTTCTATTCTCTTCAAAGTCTCATAAACGGCGTCAACAAAGCCAACACCTGTTTTGTAATAATAATCTATTAAATGGGCTACCGTTTCGGTGTCAGTTTCAGAAACAAACGTATAGCCTTTTTCAATAAGTTCATTTTTAATATCAATATAATTCTCAATAATTCCGTTATGAACAACGGCTATTGTTCCGTCGCCGCTTATGTGTGGGTGAGAATTTATATCGCTTGGCGCGCCATGAGTGGCCCACCTTGTATGGCCTATGCCAAGAGTGCCGCGAACAGGCGCTTTATTAATTTTCTCAACAAGATTAACAAGCTTGCCTTTAGATTTAACAACATTTATGTTCTCTCCGTCATGCACGGCTATGCCCGCAGAGTCGTAACCCCTGTACTCAAGCCTTTTAAGGCCGTCAATAAGTATTCCGGAGGACTGCTGATTTCCTATATATCCAACTATACCGCACATCTGTTTTTATACCTCCCAATTTATAATTAACCAGAAAAATATTCTTATTAAATTTAGCATTAATGGTTTATTATACCATAATTATGTTTGTTTAACAACAAATATTTGCCTCAGCATAATTTACACAGAAAAGTAAAAAAATAAACTTATACACCAACGTTACTCACTTTAACAGATTTTCCAGAATTTTAAAACATAAATAAAGCCGGTTTCATTTTTATTTAATCAAATAACAGCCCCTCCGTATTAGTTTAAACAGTACATAAATATAAAAAATAATAAAAATTACAGCCTATAAAATAATTCAATAACATTTTGAAATATAAAATTAAATTTACTAATTTCGGGCAAATTTCTGCCACTATAATTCTCATCCCAGCAATTCAAAATTCAATAATATGCCAAATATTGACTTAAAAATACCTCAATGATATAATTGCTTTATTTAATTTTATTGGGGGTGTTTCAATGAGCGAAAAAAATAAAAGTCTTGCATTAACGCACATAGCTATATTTCTTTTTGGCAGCGCAGGGCTTTTTGGAAAGCTTATAAATCAACCTGCTTTCGCCATTGTATTTGGCAGAGTGTTTTTTTCAGTAATCGTAATGTTCATAGTGTTTAAAATAAAACACGTTTCATTAAAATTTTCTGATAAAAAGGATTACGCAGTTGTAATTTTAATGGGGTTAATATTATCTGTCCATTGGGTGTTGTTTTATCACTCCGTTCAAATATCAACCGTTGCCATATCCCTTTTAACATTCTCCACATGCTCAATATTCGCCACATTTATGGAACCTATATTTTTTAAGGAGAAGTTAAAAAAAGAAAATATAATAGTGGCTTTTGTGGCTTTTGCCGGAGTAGTTTTTGTAGCCCCCAACGTTGAGCTTAGCAGCGGTATGTTTCAGGGCTTTGTTGAAGGCATATTGGCCGGCTTTACATTTGCCCTTGTAACAATACTTGAAAGAAAATATGTAAAGCATTACAGTGGTGTTGTAATTTCATTTTACGAACAGGTTGTGGTGTTTATAGTGCTTATACCTGTAATAGTCCTAACCGGCTTAAATTCTGTTTCAAAAAGCGATATAGCCTATATTCTTCTTTTAAGCATAGTGTTTACGCTTTTATCCCGCTATTGCTACATAACCGGACTTAAAGGAGTATCGGCCCAAACGGCCAGCGTTCTAACAAGCCTTGAGCCAATTTACGGAATAATACTGGCAGTTCCGGTTCTTGGAGAAATACCAACCGTAAGGGAAATCATAGGAGGTTTTATAATAATATCGGCGGCTATCTATTCATCAACAATGTTCATAAAAAAAGAAAAAACAGAATAATTTTTTAAGCCTTGGCACTAAAACATTTCGTTTTATTGTTTTTTACGAATTGTATAACTTTGTTTCGCCTTTTATAAAACAGCTTTAATGTTTAAGCCGTTTATATAAAAAACCATCCGCCGGTAAATCCGGCGTTTTTTACTAAATATACAATCTTAAACACGATAAGATATAACAATATATACTTTTAAATATATACTTTTTGTTATTGGCAACGTAGTCCTAATATCTCCTATACCGCGGCAGTTTTTTATCTATATAACTTTTATAAAGCTTTTGCACACAAAAATAATGAGCGCCATAAGACGCTCATTATTTTATAAACTGCGTTTTTTATTCCGCAACAGTTTCTTCTTCATTTAAAGCTTGTTCTTCCTCATTTATAACTCTGTAGTATTCCTCAAATACAGCGGCTTGAACCATTTCTCTGGACGACTGATTAATGGGATGCGCAATATCCCTAAATTCGCCGTCAGAAGTTTTTCTGCTTGGCATAGCTATAAAAAGTCCGTCGTCCTTTTCTATAACCTTCATGTCGTGAACAACAAACATGTCGTCAAAAGTAACCGAAACTACAGCTTTCATTTTTCCTTCTTTGTTAACTTTACGTATTTTTACATTAGTGATTTTCATATTAAAACCCCCTGACCCGGCTGTGAAAAAATTACTTATGTCTCACAGTCCTGATATTCATTTGTATTCCTAAATAGAAGACCTTTTTTTAAATACGGCCGGGCTTAATATATCTCCTTTTATATGTTTTTCGTCCGAAACAACCACTTGCTTATCCAAAATGGCGTTTTCTATAACGCAGTTGTTACCAATATAGCAGCCCTCCATAAGTATTGAGTTTTTAATTAAGGTATTCTCTCCTATATAGACTCTTCTAAAAAGCACCGAATGCTCAACATGGCCATTTATTATGCTTCCTCCGCCTATTATTGTGTTCAATACTTCGGCCCCGTCATTATATTTAACAGGCGGTTCGTCTTTAGGTTTAGTAAATGTATATGGGAAATTTTTTGTAAACTCTTTTCTTACATCGTCCTTTAAAAAGTCCATATTGGCGTTGAAATAGTCCATTACTCCGCTTCCTATGGAACTCCAGTATCCATCAAATTTATAACCGTATATTTTAAGTTTCCTTCTGAAACGTATTATTATATCTTTTACTATGTCAAAGCGCCCTTCCGGAATTATCTCGTTCAATAAATCTATAAGCAGCGTTCTTGAAATTATATAAATTCCAAGAGATGCTATGTTTGTCTGCGGCTCTATGGGTTTTTCCTCAAACTCTGAAATTCTGTTGTTTTCGTCAAGCTTCATTATACCGAACATAGTAAGGTCTCTGTCGCACATTTCCTTGCACACAACAGTTATGTCTGCGTTTTTCTCTTTGTGATACTCTATTACCTTTCTGTAGTCCATTTTGTATATGGCATCTCCTGAAGTTATAACAACATAATTTTCGTTGCTTCTTTCAAGGAATGATATATTTCTGTAAATAGAGTCGGCCGTTCCCCTAAACCAAAGAGAATTGTCATTGCTCATATATGGCGTAAAAATGTAAAGTCCGCCCTGTTTGCGTCCAAAATCCCACCATTTGGAGCTTGATAAATGGTCGTGAAGTGAACGAGAGTTATACTGGGTTATTACGGCCACTTTATTTATCATAGAGTTTGACATATTGCTTAAAGGAAAATCTATCGCCCTGTAACAGCTTCCAACCGGAAGTGCCGACGCCGCCCTTGAACTTGTAAGGTCACCAAGGCGCATTTCATTGTTTCCTCCGGCAAGTATAATTCCTATTGCTTTCATATATCTTCCTCCCCTATGATTATGGATTTTCCGCTTTCAAGCACGCTGTCCTTATAATCAGCAGAAGTGGTTTTTCCGTAAACTACGCAGTTTTTTCCAATAGTTACGTTGTCCGGAATGTCCGTATGCTCGCCCACCACAGTAATTCCAGTGTTGTATATTTTAGGCTTGTTCTCGTTTATAATATTTTCTCCAACACCCATTTTAACATTCTCACCAATAACACAGTGTTCGTCTATTATGCATCTGTCAATAAAGGCTCCGCGTTTTATAACTGTTGAATACATTATTATGGAGTCTTTAACCTCCGCCCCTTCCTCAATTATTACATCTGGGCTTAAAACAGAACCGTGCACATTGCCGTAAACCTCACAGCCGTCTGATATTATAGACTTTTTAACCACAGCAGTTGAAGCTATGTACTGCGGCGGCTGATTTCCAGTGTTTGTGTAAATCTTCCAAAAATCCTCATACAAATTAAACGAGGGAAGAGTTTTTATAAGCTCCATGTTGGCCTGCCAATAACTCTCTATGGTTCCAACGTCTTTCCAGTAATCCTTAAAGCGCCAAGCATAAATGGTTTCTTTATCGTTAAGCATCTTTGGTATTATGTGCATTCCAAAGTCGCTGTCCGGATGTATTTTATTATCTTTAATAAGCGCTGCCCTAAGCTTGGACCATGTAAATATATATATTCCCATTGATGCCAAATTGCTTTTAGGATTTGCCGGCTTTTCCTCAAACTCATAAATCCTGTCGTCATCTTCAGTATTCATAATTCCAAAACGGCTGGCTTCCTCAATAGGCACCTCAAGAACGGCTATCGTGGCCGAGCAGTTCTTTTTCTTGTGGAAATCAAGCATCTTAGAGTAGTCCATTTTGTATATATGGTCGCCGGAAAGCACAAGCACATACTCTGGGTCGTTGGAGTCAATATACTCAATGTTTTGATATATGGCGTTGGCCGTTCCCATAAACCACTCGCCACTGCCCTCTCCGCCTTTAACATGGGGAGCCAAAATTGTAACTCCTCCGTTTTTCCTGTCAAGGTCCCAGGGAATGCCTATGCCTATGTGCCTGTTAAGCCTAAGTGGCTGATACTGTGTAAGCACGCCTACATTATATACGCCGGAATTTATGCAGTTGCTCAGGGGAAAATCTATTATTCGGTACATTCCGCCAAAAGCCACCGCCGGCTTGGCTATCTTATTTGTAAGCACTCCAAGCCGGCTCCCCTGTCCTCCGGCAAGTATAAGCGCTATCATTTCGTTTTTGCTCATATATCACCACTCCTTAAGCTCAGTAAAATAACATTACAGAAGGATTTTTAAAGCTGTTTGTTTTAATTCATTTTACCATATTTCACATCAATAATAAATAAATTTTTAAAATTTTAACTCAAAAAAACATATTTATTAACATAATTATTATAATAAATTTACATAAAACAATTTGTTATGTAAATATAAATAAATATTATGCGGTATAATTATATTATTATTCGGACATACATCAATTAATAACTAAAATATGGACTTTAAAAATCCCATGTAGTATACTTACTTAAAACACAATTATGAATTGGAGCGCTTGATTATGAAACTTGATTTAAACAATAGCATAAAAAACGTCTATTTCATAGGAATAGGCGGCGTAAGCATGTCCGGCCTTGCGGAAATACTTTTTAAAGAGGGCATAAACGTCTCCGGCTCAGACATGAAGGCATCTCCGGCAACGGAAAAACTTGAAAAAGACGGCATAAAAGTTAATATAGGCCATAAGGCCGAAAACATAACAAACGGCATAGACCTTGTTGTTTATACGGCGGCCGTTAAAAGCGATAATCCCGAACTTTTGGCGGCCAATGAAAAAGGCATACTCGCCGTTGAAAGAGCGGTGCTTTTAGGCAATATAATGGACTGCTATAAAAAATCAATAGCCGTAGCCGGAACCCACGGAAAAACCACAACATCGTCAATGCTTTCCGAGATAACTCTTTATTCCGGCAAAAATCCAACCATAACAATAGGCGGAAACCTTTCAACAATAGGCGGAAACATTAAAGTTGGCGGAAATGAGTATTTTGTTGCCGAGGCCTGCGAGTATCACGACAGTTTTCTCCAGTTTTTCCCCTTTACGGCCGTAATTTTAAACATAGAGGCTGAACATCTTGATTATTTTAAAGATATAAACCACATAAGAAGCTCGTTTCATAAATTTGCGTCAAACGTTCCTGATTACGGTTATGTGGTTATAAACGGTTCCGACCCCGGCTTAAAAGAAGTTATAACCGGCCTTAAATGCAATATAGTAACATTCGGCTCCGACAACGGCTCAATGTGGTATCCGAAGAACATAAGCCACAACCAAAAAGGCGGCGCCGAGTTTGACGCCTATTTTAACGGACAGTTTAAAACCCATGTTCAGCTTAATATTCCCGGAGACCACAACATATTAAACGCTTTGGCCGCCATAGCCGCCGCCGAAACAACGGGAATTTCACCAAAAGAAGCCGCCGAGGGCCTTAAAAACTATACGGGAGTTGACAGAAGATTCCAGTATAAAGGAGAGTTTAACGGCGCAATGGTTATAGACGATTACGCCCATCACCCGTCAGAGGTAAAGGCTACACTTGCTGCTGCCCAAAAAGTTAAACATAACCGAATTTTGTGCCTTTTCCAGCCTCATACCTACTCAAGGGCAAAAACCCTTCTTTCCGATTTCGGCAAGGCTTTTTATAACGCCGATTTAGTAATACTTGCCGATATATACGCCGCAAGAGAAAAGGACACGGGCCTTATAAGCTCAAAGGACGTTGCCGATGAAATAAATAAAAACAGCAAAAACGCAGTATACGCCGGTTCTTTCAGCAATGTTTCCGATATGGTTAAAAAAGAAGCCAAGGCCGGAGACATTATAATAACAATGGGCGCCGGAGACATATATAAAGTTGGGGAAGACCTTATAAAATCCTGAAATATCAAGTTATATAAGCTAAAAATCCTGTATTTCACATAAGAATACAGGATTTTTTCAATATGTTGAAAAAAAATTTGCCTCGGTATATAATTCTAATAAAAATAAAATCCTTTACCATAAAGGAGGACTTGCTGTGGCAAATAAAAAATTATATACAATAGGCGATATTTCCGAAATATGCGGAGTGCCTATAAAAACCCTAAGATATTATGATGAAATAAATCTGCTTGTTCCCGAAAAACGTGATTCCGAGACAAATTACCGTTACTACACCGAAAAACAAATGCTTGTACTCCACAATATAAGAAAATTTAAAAGCTATGGTTTTTCATTAGATGAAATTCATACGCTTTTATCAGAGCCGGAGAACAGCTCTTTAAAAGATGGACTTATAACAAAACTGAACGATATACATGATAAAATAGAATCTATGCAGGCCCTTTATAACGAAATACTTTCTCAGCTTGATAAAATTGAGGCGCAGTCCGGTCTTTGTGAAAAAAAATATTCCGTATCAATTGAGGAAATTCCACAAAAAGGCTGGATTTACACAAGGCGCGTCGAGAAAAACTTCAAAAACGATTTTATACCGGTTTGCAGGTGGTTTGAGATATTTGAGCTTATAAGAAAAAACCGTTTTAAATCTGACGGCGTAATAAGAGCAGTTTATCATAACGCCCCCATAGAGCAGTTTTTAAAAACCGAATGCGACCTTGAAATTGGAATGCCCATAAAAGAAAATACCGATTTCCCTTTTTTTAAATCGGAAAAACCATATACGGCAGCGGTTTCAATGCACTACGGCGGATATGAAAATATGGTTAACACATACATAAAAACCATAAAATGGGTAAATTCCAACGGATATGAGATAGACGGCCCTATAGCCGAAGAATATATGGTTTCTCCCATAGACCTTAAAAACGATGACCAGTTTGTTACCCGCATAATTATACCTGTGAAAAAAAAATAAAATATCCTGCGGACGCTTAAAGTGTCCGCTTTTATTAACAAAAAAAGTTCCGCTTGTGGCGTTTATCAACAGCTTTTTCACACATTGTTCACAGTAAATACATTGAAGTTCATGTAAAAATCTGCTATTATTTCAAATGATACCTTAAAAAGGAAGTGCTGCTAAATTGATAGAAGTTAATGGACTTATTAAAACCTACGGCAAACACAATGCCGTTAACAATTTAAGTTTCAAAATACCGGACAACTGTGTTTTCGGCTTTCTTGGGCCAAACGGCGCTGGAAAAAGCACCACTATGAACATGATTACCGGCTGTCTTTCCCCAACAGAGGGCCAAATACTTATAAATGGCCGTGACATATTAACAGAGCCAGAGGATGCCAAAAAATATATAGGCTATCTTCCGGAAATACCGCCTGTATACGAGGACCTTACGCCATACGAATATCTGCTTTTTGTGGGAGAGGCAAAAAAAATACCCAAGTCCCAAATAAAATCCGAAATAGACCGGGTAATGGAGCTTACAAACATAAGTCATATGAAAAACCGACTTATAAAAAATCTCTCAAAGGGATACCGCCAAAGGGTAGGCATATCGCAGGCCATATTGGGAAACCCGCCCATTATAATATTGGACGAGCCTACTGTGGGTCTTGACCCTGAGCAAATAATAGACATACGCAATCTTATAAAAGAGCTTGGAAAAAACCACACTGTTATATTAAGCAGCCATATACTTTCCGAAATAAGCGCTGTTTGCGGCCTTGTAATGATTATATCAAAAGGCAGCCTTGTGGCCTTCGACACCATTGAGAATCTTTCCGGCGGCACATTGGAAAAAAGTGTTCTTATGGAGGCCAAGGGCGATAAAAACAAAATAGAAAACGCCCTTAAAAGTATAGACGGGGTTAATAATTTCGGTATATCCGATAAACTCGGATTTTACCAGTTCAGCTTTGATGCCGAAAATGACCCCCGTGAAAAGGTTTTTTATGCCATGAGTGAAATATCATGTCCTATTATGTCGATGAGCCTTAAGAAAAGCTCCCTTGAGGACATATTCCTCAATCTTGTGCAGGAAAATTACGATTATGAAAAAGGAGGCGTTAAATAAATGCTTTCTATATATAAAAAAGAACTGCGGGTTTATTTTGTAACGGCCACAGGCTATGTTTTTACGGCCTTTATGCTGCTTAGCGCCGGAATTTACGTAAGCCTGCTTAATTTTGTCTACTATTCTCCCGCTTTTGAGTATGTTATAAAAAATATGTGCTTTGTGCTTTTAATAGCCGTTCCTCTTTTAACAATGCGCGTTTTTGCCGACGAAAAAAAACAGCGCACCGAACAGCTTTTATATATACTGCCTGTTGACATGAAAAGCATTGTGCTTGGCAAGTTTTTCGCCCTCTGCACAGTTTCGCTTATACCATGCCTTATAATGTGCGCATATCCTCTTATTTTGTCAATGTACGGCGCAGTTAATCTTAAGGTGGCCTTTGGGTGTATATTCGCGTTTTTTATACTTCAGTGCGCCCTTTCGGCAATAGGCATGTTCACATCATCCCTTACGGAAAACCAGATTATAGCCGCCATACTTTGCTTTGCCATACTTCTTGTGGCCTATCTTATACCAAGTGTAGCTGAAAACATATCGGCAGCCTCAAACTTCACATACAGGGCTTTCGCGGCCATAGCTATTCTTTTAGCCATAGTTGTGTTTCTTGTTTCAAAAAGGATAATTTTGTCCGTTATTTTGGCTGCGGTTATTTTAATACCGCTGTCGGTAATATACATCAAATTCAACTCTTTACTTGTGGGCAAGTTTTCGGCATTTGCCCAGTG
>CAJFUS010000219.1 GCA_904420235.1 Candidatus Neoanaerotignum tabaqchaliae | reverse complement strand
TTTCCGCTGTAAAAAGAGTATAAAAGTTCTCCTTCCGAGGAAACAAGAGCGATTTTTGTTGTTGTGCTTCCGGCGTCTATTCCTAAAAAGGCGTCGCCTTTATAATCTTTTAAATCTCTGCGTTTAACTTTTTCAATAGAGTGTCTTTTTGTAAAGTCGTCATATTCCTGCTGATTTTTAAACAAAGGCGAAAGCCTGCTTACTTCGGTTTTAAGGGAAGCCATTGTGGCAAGCCTTTCCTCAAAATCGTTAAAGTTTGTTATTGGACTTGTTTCCCTTGCGCTTAATGACGCGCCGTAAGCGGCAAAAAGATGTGAGTTTTCCGGCACTATTGTTGTTTCGTCCGTAAGCTTAAGAGTTTCAACAAATCTTTGCCTAAGCTCCGACAAAAAGTGCAGAGGGCCGCCAAGAAAGGCCACATGACCCCTTATAGGCTTTCCGCAGGCAAGACCGCTTATTGTTTGGTTTACAACAGCCTGAAAAATCGACGCCGCTAAATCCTCTTTAGCCGCGCCCTCGTTAATAAGAGGCTGTATATCTGTTTTGGCAAAAACTCCGCATCTTGAAGCTATTGGGTATATTACGCTGTAGTTTTTGGCGTATTCGTTAAGCCCTGAAGCATCCGTTTGCAAAAGCGACGCCATTTGGTCTATAAAAGAACCTGTTCCTCCGGCGCAAACGCCGTTCATTCTCTGCTCAATTCCACCCTTAAAGTATATTATTTTGGCGTCCTCTCCGCCAAGCTCTATGGCAACGTCAGTTTTAGGCGCAGCCTCCTCAATGGCTTTAGCGGTTGCAACAACCTCCTGAACAAATTCTACTCCTAAAGCGTCGGCCATAGCAACGCCGCCGCTTCCGGTCATTACGGCTGAAAAAGGTCCGTCTCCTATTTTTTGATGCGCTTTATGTATAAGCTCCTGAACTGTTTCCTTTATTTCGGAAAAATGCCTTTTATACTCTGAAAAAAGCATTTCGCCCTTTTGGGAAATAGCAACCACCTTAACGGTTGTTGAACCTATGTCTATACCAATGCGCATTCTGTTAAAAAAGCCCATTGTCCTTCCTCCCAATATACTATTATTAAAATTAAATTATAATTATTATTAATTAATATTTATTTTATTATACTCTAACAAAAATTAATAATCAACACATGGATAATCCCATAATTGTTAAAAAACAATTAAATTCTCAAATATTAACAAAAAAAAGACAGTTACACTGTCCTTTTTATTGCAGTTTCTACTAAATTTTGCACTACTTTATAATTTCCGTAATATCCTCAATCTTGTTCATTTCATGGGCAATTATATGCTCGCCTGTTATAACACAAAGCACGTCCTTATCGTTTTTTCCTATAATCTCACCTTCAATAATACGTTGTTGAAGGGTAGTTATTCTAACAAGCATGCCCGTTGTAAACACCTTGCCTCTAAAATTAACCGTTTTTACAGGGAACATATGTCTGCACTCGTTTATAATTGCACGCCTTTCGGCTTCGTTCACCTGTCCGGCATCCGGTCTGAACTTAACGCTTATTCTAAGCCTTCTAAAACTTAGTATTACCTGAGTAATAACAAAGGCCATAAGGGCCGCGTATATAACATCAACATAAGTAAGTCCGGCAAAACCCTGAAGCATACAAATCCCTCCTGTTTAAGTATAACCCTCTATGCTGCATATCAATCCAGAACAGTTATTTTCTTAATAAACCTGTCTTTAACGCCCGTTATTTCAACTCCCGAGTTATAGAAATCTTTCACAATGTCAAGACTTTTTTTAGTTATAATTTCTCCCGGCGCAATAATAGGTATTCCCGGCGGATATGGTATAACAAACTCTCCGCACACCATGCCTTCGCATTCCTCAAAACCAACCGAACGCTTTTTATGATAAAAAGCTTCCCTTGGCGACAGCTTTAGGCATGGAACGTTATATTTATAATCTGTGTATAATATTTTATACGATTTAATACTTTTGTCAACATCAATAATTGCCTCTTTAAGTCTTTTAAAGCCCTCCGGCTTATCACATACGGTGCTTATGGCTACAAAATGGCTTCGGCATGCCATTTCAAGCTCTATATTATGATTTTTTCTTAAAATTTCCTTTATTTTAACACAGTCCGCCTTATCTGACACAACTACTATTTTGGATACATCAATATTTTTTATACCATACTTTCCGCATATATTTTTATCCAAAAGGCTCATATTGCTTAAATTTTTAAGACTCTTCCTAAATTCCGTTAAGTTAAAAGAATATTTACGGTAATCCTCGGCGCCGTTATTCTCAATGTAGTCCCTGCATAAATCAAGGGCCGCCATAAAAACATATGACGGGCTTGAGGTTTCAATAACAGACAGTGTTTCTTTTATATTGTAAAAATATTTTTTTCCGCCCATTCCCAAATGCAAAACCGATGTTTGAGTTGGAGAAGGCAGAGTTTTATGAGCGCTTTGAACAACTATATCAGCCCCGCATTCAAGGGCCGTATCAGGAAAAATCTCGCAAAATTTAAAATGGGAGCCGTGGGCCTCGTCAACAATAAGAGTCATTCCGGCCTCGTGAGTTATGCGGGCTATTTCCCTTATATCCGAAACTATGCCCTCGGCCGTCGGGCTTGTTATTATAACGGCCTTGGCGTCAGGATTTTCCAAAACGGCTTTTTTAAGGCTGCTTGGCAAAATTCCGCCAACAACGCCTGTATCCTCTATATATTCCGGCATTACATAAACCGGAACTGCGCCGCTTAAAACAAAAGCGCTGTAAACGCTTCTGTGGCAGTTTCTGGCGGCTATTATTTTTTCGCCATTTCCGCATACGGCCATTATGGCGGCTATAAGAGCGCCGCTGGAACCATTTACGGAAAAAAAAGTTTCCTGAGCGCCAAAAAGACGGGCGTATTTTTTTTGAGCCTCATATATTATCCCTTTGGGGTTATGCAGATTGTCGAAACCATCTATTTCGGTAATATCCAAGTCAAAAAAATTCCCCATTTCAAAGCATTGTCCCATTTTATGGCCCGGCATGTGAAATGGGTATACGCCGCTTTTTTTATACTCCAAAAGCTTTTTATATAAATCGGCCGCCATATGTCAGCGTCCTCCCTTAAAAACAGAATATATATCCCTTTTTGAAACGCCTCTGTCCTTAGCTGCCTGTTTCATGGCCTCTTTCTCATCAAGACCCTTTGATATATACATGCCTACATGCTCGCTAACAGACATAGCCTCCCATGATTTTATCTCTTTTTCCCTTATATCCTCATATTTGGCGCCTTCAATTATTAAAACAAACTCTCCTCTTGGCTCATTTTCCGAATAATACTCAATAAGATAATCCAAATTTCCCGTTTTTACTTCCTCGTATTTTTTTGTTATTTCTCTTACGCAGGCGCATTTTCTGTTTCCAACCGCCTTATATATTTCCTCAAGGGTAGCCTTAAGCCTATGTGGAGCTTCGTAAAATATAACGGTTCTCGTTTCGTCCCTTAAACTTTTCAGAACAATGGCCTTTTCTTTTTTATCTTGGGGCAAAAAGCCCTCAAACACAAACCTGCGGGAATCAAATCCGGAAATTACAAGGGCCGTTGCAAAAGCCGTCGGTCCAGGCGCCGATGTTACCGGTATTCCCTCTTTAAGACACTCTCTAACTAAGTCCGTTCCCGGGTCTGATATTCCCGGCATTCCGGCGTCCGTAACAAGGGTAACGTTTTCCCCGTCCTTAAGCCTTTCCATAATAACAGGCCCTTTAGTGAATTTATTGTGCTCGTGATAGCTTATAAGCGATTTTTCAATGCCAAAATGGTTAAGCAGCTTAAGTGTGTTCCTTGTGTCCTCCGCCGCTATAATATCGCAGGATTTAAAAATCTCCAAAACCCTTAATGTAATATCGCCAAGATTTCCTATAGGCGTTCCGCAAAGATATAACGTACCGTACAATATATGCCATTCCTCTCAAAAATTGTATGCCAAAACTAATTATAGTAAATATCAACTATCTCATCGGTATATTCGCCGTTATCCTTATATATAACAAGGGGCGGCATAACCTTAAGCATAGGCTTCCCGCTTCTTACTGCCTCCACAAGAACCATATTGGGCTCACGCCCGCTGTATGGGTGAACAAATCGTATTCTTTTTGGCTCCAGCTTATGGCCACGCAAAGAACATATAATATCCGCCAGCCTGTACGGCCTGTGAACCATATAAAACTTTCCGCCGAACTTAAGCAGTCTTTCCGCCGCATAGGCCACATCGTCAAGGGTGCATAAAACCTCGTGGCGGGCTATGGCCTTGGGGCTGAAGTCATTTTTTATGCCTCCGCCGGATTCCATATAAGGCGGGTTTGACGTTACCACATCAAAAGACGACGGCTTAAAAAGCTCCGCCGCCATTTTTATATCTCCCTCAACAATATCTATGCTTTCCTCCAAGCCGTTAAGGGCCACGCTCCTTTTGGCCATTTCGGCGCTTTCCGGCTGAATCTCAAGGCCCACAAAGTGTGCCGCCTGGGTTTTGGCCTTCATAAGTATGGGTATAACCCCCGTTCCTGTGCCAAGGTCAATAACCTGCCCGCCTTTCGGAGCGGAAGCAAAACCGCTTAAAAGTACGGCGTCAACGCCGAAGCAGAAGCGCTTGGGGTCCTGAATAAGCATATACCCGTTCCGGTGAAGGTCGTCCACTCTCTCATAATCCTTTATTTCAACGTTAAATTCCATAATATCATTCCAAATCCAAAAGCTCCTCCGGCACAGGCTCCGACTGATGTTTATTTTTGTTCTTTTTGCTTTTTATAACCTTTATCTCGTCAACAACATAATAGCCTATTGTGGGGGCGTCATTCTCGTTCTTTTTAACGGCCGCCTTCACATTCTGCATAAGCACGTTAACGGCCAAAATTTCTCCCGTTCCGTCGGGAGTTGATATAATATCGCCAACATTGGGCAAATTTTTGTTAAGCTCCTCATAAACATCTTCCTCATATTTAAGGCAACACATAAGCCTGCCGCATACTCCGCTTATTTTTGTTGGATTAAGGGAAAGATTTTGTTCTTTGGCCATTTTAATTGACACCGGGTGAAAATCCCCCAAAAATGTTGAGCAGCAAAGGGTTCTTCCGCAAATACCTATGCCGTTGAGCATTTTGGCCTCGTCCCTTACACCAATCTGCCTAAGCTCAATTCTTGTTCTGAATATAGAGGCCAGCTCCTTAACAAGCTCTCTAAAGTCCAC
>CAJFUS010000218.1 GCA_904420235.1 Candidatus Neoanaerotignum tabaqchaliae | reverse complement strand
GAAAGGGCAAGAGCCGATTTAAAAATAAAATTTTTCTTCATTTTAGTCCTCCTAAAAAATTTAATTTTAGAAACTCATAACTTACGGCAACAGTATAATTAAAAGTGTAGGCCGCTTTCTACCTAAAAACGGTGAAAACAATGTAAAATAAAATTTTTGCTTGCAATAGTTTATTAAATTTCAAAAAAATAATTTGCGTTTACGAGAGAAATGTTAAATTATATGTGACAAAAAGAAAAATATTTGTTAAAAGGGGATTTATAATTTATTGACAAAATATATTGGTAAGTAGTAAACTATCAAATAAGCCAAAGATAATTTACATTAGTATAAACTACTATATTTTGTATGATAAAAAATATAGTTTGTATATGTTAATTTTGGCGATATTTATGAAAAGGAGAGAGTTTTAAAATGAGAAAAGACTGCATTTTCAGAAACGAGAAATTTTTGCTTTTTGTTGGCGGAGCTTTAACGGCTCTTATAGGGGCCAAAACGCTTAAAAGCAGCTGTGCCAGAAACGTATGTGTTAAGGGCTTGGCCAAGGGCATGAAAATTCAAAACAACGTTAAAACAACATTCCAAAACATGAAGGAAGACGCTCAGGATATTTGTCACGACGCTACGGCAGAAGCCTTTAAAGACAGCGACGAAGCTTAAGCAAGAGGCGATTTGTTTTGAGATATAAAATAGTTTATGATAAACCGGGGCGCATAAGGCTTAGGCTTGGAAACGGTGCTTTTACCGACGAGGAGGGCTATGGAATAGCCCATATGCTTTATAAAAATGAAGGAATTGTTTCAGTTGAAACTACGGCTATAAACGGCGGAATACTTGTAAATTACAGCGACATAAACGCAAGAAATTTTGTGCTTGAGGAAATTAATGGTCTTAAGTATGGCCATATACCAAAAGGAGAGCCTTCGGACGACGACCTGATGAGGGAAATAGACAACAACTTTCAATGGATGATATTTTCCGTTATAGGAAAACATTATTTAAGGAAATGGTTCCTTCCGTGGCCGGTGAAAGCCGGAATTACAATCTGCCAGGCATCAAAATATTTAAGAGCAGGTCTGCAATCGTTGCTTAAAGGCAAAATAAATGTGTCGGTGCTTGACGCGGCCTCTGTTACTGCCGCTGTGGCTCAGGGAACGTTTTCAACTGCGTCATCCATAATGATGCTGCTTAATGTTTCCGGAATTTTAGAGGACTACACCCGTAAAAAAACAAGAGCGGCTTTAAGCAGCAGTCTTTCTATTAATGTGGACACCGTATGGCTTGAAAAGGACGGAAACAGCGTTCAGGTTCCCGTTTCAAACATCAGGGTTGGCGATATTATATGTGTAAGAAGCGGCAGCGTTATACCTCTTGATGGTGAGGTTGTAGATGGCGAGGCCCTTGTTAACGAGTCGTCAATGACAGGGGAGCCTTTAGCCGTTATGCGTACAAAAGAAAGCAGTGTATACGCCGGAACAGTTGTGGAAGAGGGCACTCTTAAAATTAGGGTTAGGGCTCTTGCAGGAAACACTCGTATACAGCAGATAGCCGCGCTTATTGATACGTCTGAGGACCTTAAGGCGCAAATTCAAAGCAAAGCAGAGGCGCTGGCCGATTTAATTGTTCCATACAGCTTTGCGGCTTCGATACTTACTTTGGCTTTCACAAGGAATGTAACAAAGGCTATATCGGTTCTTATGGTTGACTATTCCTGCGCCATTAAGCTTTCAACGCCTATATCCGTGATATCAGCCATGAGAGAGGCGTCCAGCTATAAAATTATGGTGAAGGGTGGAAAATACCTTGAATCCTTTGCCAAAGCCGACACAATAATATTTGATAAAACTGGTACTCTTACAGAGGCATGTCCTAAAGTAGCAAAAGTTGTTCCATTTAACGGATATGACGGAAATGAGGTTTTGAAAACAGCCGCGTGTCTTGAGGAACATTTCCCTCACAGTGTGGCTAAAGCCATAGTGCGTAAGGCCGAGGAAGAAAACTTAAGGCACAGAGAAGAACATACTGAGGTTAAATATGTTGTGGCCCATGGCATAGCCTCTACACTTTACGGCGAAAGTGTTATTATAGGAAGCAGACACTTTGTTTTTGACGATGAGAAAACGGAGCTTTCTGCCGAGGAAGAAAAAAGGATAGAAGAGGAGTCTGACGGGTACTCGTCGGTATTTTTGGCCATAGGCGGAAAGCTTGCGGGAATGCTGTGTGTAGAAGACCCTGTTAGGGAGGACGCCTTTGAAGTTATAAATCAGCTTAAAGCCCTTGGAATTAAGCATGTTGTAATGCTTACCGGCGACAGCGACAACGCCGCAAAAGCGGCTTGCCAAAAGCTTGGAATAAACGAATACAGGGCTCAGGTGCTTCCGGAAAACAAGGCCGATATGGTTAAGGCCTTTAAAGAAATGGGACGCACAGTTATAATGGTTGGCGACGGCATAAACGACTCACCGGCTCTTGCCTGCGCAAATGTTTCAGTTGCCATGAAAGAAGGCTCCGACATAGCCCGTGAGGTAGCTGACATAACGCTTTTGTCAAACAGTCTTGACGGACTTGTTACAATGCGGAAGCTAAGTGCCGCTATGCTTAGAAAAATACAGCGGAATTACAGATTTATAATAGGCTTTAACACTATGCTTATAGTTGGAGGTATGGCTGGAATTATTCAACCAACGGTATCGGCGTTTTTGCACAATGTTTCAACAATGGGCGTAAGCGGCCTTAGCATGAGATATTGTCTTAATGACAAAAATGAAACGGAAAAATAATTAAAGAAAGGACGCAAGGTTTTTTAGGCCCTGCGCCCTTTCTTTTTGAAAAGATACAATGGGTGGAATATCTATATGAAAAGAAAGAGGCTGGATATATTTTATATTTTAAAGGGGTTTTTGTTGATTTGTTTTTTTAGAATCAGCTGATTTTTATATCCGCTTTTCTTTCTGTTGATAATGATATAATATACAAAAAATGTAAATTGTTGATTATTAAATTGAAAATAAATTGTGAATATTTTAAGCCTTAATATTATATATATTCGCGGCGTTTAAGTAGAATACCTTCTCCCAGTGCTTTTCGGGAATTATGCCTTTAACGAACTGGATATACTTTGACATGTTAACTATTGGCCAGTCGGAGCCGTACATTACTCTGTCAAAATCGCCGAAATATTTAAGCCATGTTTTTAACATATCGGCATACAATCCAAACTCGGCAAAAAAATCGTTAACATTGAAATCTCCTTCAAGAATGCCTGATATATCAACAAAAACGTTACGGTTTTTTTGGGCCACCGAAGCGGCTTCAGCAAGAAACGGATTGCCGAAATGGCACATTACAAACTTAACGTTTCTGAAACGCACAGCGGCTTCGTCAAGGGTTAGAGGATGACTGTATTTTAACAGCGCTCTGGATTGGGACAGGGCGCCTGTGTGTATCGCCACAGGTTTGTTATATTTTTCGGCCAGCTCGTAGAAGGGATAGTATACTTCGTCTGTTACATATGTCGGGCAGTAGCCTGGGTACAGCTTTATTCCAACGCAGCTTTCTCTTTTTAAATGTTCCTCAACCAATGATATGTAATAATCTTGCGGTTTATCGGGGTTTTTAAACACGCTTGAGTCTAAGCCAACGCAGTAGCTCATGTTGGGCGGATATATATGGTTTTCAAGCTCCAGCGAAAGATTACCCATTACAACGGCGTGAACTATGTTGTTTTCTTTAAGCATTTTTTGTACGTCTAAAGCGGTATTTTTGGAACCGGAATTTTCGGCTACTTTGCTGAAGGGCTGATAATCTGGCCGATAATGTATATGAGAGTCTATTATTTTTAAATTGTCCATTTTTTTGTCCTCCTTGCTTTTGATATATTGATTTTATCATTACATAGCCGAAAATAAAATATTATTATCGACTTTTATGCTTTTGAATACTATACTTTGATTTAAAGGAGGTAATTTTATGAGTAATATTAAATCTGTTGTAATATATGGTCCTGGAACAATGGGCGCGTCAATGGCTCAGGTGTTTGCTCAATACGGATTTAAAACAACGCTTCTTGGCCGAAGCGAGGAATCTATTAAAAAAGCCGTTAAGCTTATTGATATTAATCAGAAAAACGCCGTTGAAAACGGACTGCTTACTAAAGAAGAATCTGAAAAAATAGCCGCCTCTATTATATATACTACTGACATGAACTGCTTTAAAGATGCAGAGTATATAATTGAGACAATAGTTGAGGACATGGCGGTTAAAAAAGATTTCTACAAGCAGCTTTCGGAAATAGTTTCCGACAGCACAGTTATTGTTACAAACACATCGGGTCTTTCGATAACCAAAATGGCCGAAAGCGTTAAAAAGCCCGAAAGATTTGCTGGAATGCATTGGATAAACCCGCCGCACCTTGTTCCGCTTATAGAGATTATAAAAGGTGAAAACACAAATGACGAAACCGTTGAGGTTATAAAGCAGGTTTGCGGTGATATACACAAGAAGGCCGTTGTGGTTAAAAAAGAGTGCGCCGGATTTTTATTTAACCGTTTGCAATATGCCGTTTTAAGGGAAGCAGCGTATATTGTTGAAAATGGCTGGGCCGATATAGAGGACATTGACAACGTGGTTAAATACGGCCTTGGAATGAGATACGCATGTCTTGGGCCATTTGCGGTTGCCGATTTGGGCGGTCTTGACACATTTAATAAAGTGGCCGCTTATCTTGTGCCGGATTTGTCTAAGGAAAACAATATAAAGCTTTTGAATTCCATAGTGGCAGAAGGCGGATTTGGTGTTAAAAATAAAAAAGGCTTTTACGATTATTCCGACGGGGGTGATATAAAAGCCATAAACGAAAGGGACTCGGCGTTTATAGAAATACTTAGGGAATTTTATAAAAAAAGACTGTAGAAGTTAAACAAAATTAAAAGCCGGCATATTTTTGCCGGCTGTGTTGTATAAAGAAAACTATGTTATGAACCGCGTTTAAAGCGGTTTTTGCTTTTTAGTTTATAATAGTTAGCATATTGCTTTTATTTTACATTCTGCAAAAGACCTATTACAGACTCAACGGTTCGTATATTAACAAGTCTTCCGGACGTTTCACCGCTGGAGGCTATGTAGTAGTCCTGATTATATGGAGTGTATACGGCCTGTATGTCGCCGTATGAAGTGTCTTTTAAATGATACGTTACAATGAGACTGTTGACCGCAGGCTGAACCCCTTCGGCCTCGTAAGAATGACTTGTGCTGTTTATTCCGGACAGTTTGTTGAAGAACGCCTCAAAGCTCTCACTGTCGCAGGGAACAGAATTTTTTGTGTACCCGTTGTCGGTAAAGTCAAAAATAAACGTTTCACCTCCATAGGACACTTCCATTGAGTCTATGGCGGTTTTCTTAACAGCGCAAATTGATTGAGGAACATATTTGTAGCTGTCAAGATACTCACTTATGTTAGACATTGTGTCGCTGTCGGATAACGCCACTATGTTTGAACCGTCGAACATTATATAGGCCGAACCGTCGTTGTTTTGTTTGCCAACATACATTGCAGCCTGTTTTTCAGCATCGTCCACAGTATAGTTAACGGATATGCTGCTTTCAGGCGACAAAAGACCGTAAGACGCCAGCTGCTCGTCGGTTGGGTTAAAGGCGACACACTGAGCTGCGGCGGATTTTGTGAGCTTTGATATTAATACGTCTATTTTGTTTGTGTCGGCAAATGTTGAGCTTGAGAATGGTTTTAAAAATCTCCAAGCCGAGCTGCTTCCCATAGGACTGTTTTGGTCTATATCAAATTTTGATATGTCAATTTCGTTTTCTCCGTTTAAGATATGCAGGCTGTTGAGCGTTGTTCTTGAAAGTCCGGAAAGGTCGAAAGCGGCGGCGTATGAGTAAAGCGGAGACGACATTTGCTCGCCGATTGACTTATTTATTATATATATGTCACTTTTGCCCTGCTCACAAACGTAATAGCGGTTTAAATTTTCGTTGAAATTTCCCAAAAGGTATGTTTGGGAATTTCCCTCCGAGTCTGTAAATGTTATCTGACAGGTCGGATTGTCAAGGCCGTATTGTGAGTAATCCTCGGT
>CAJFUS010000217.1 GCA_904420235.1 Candidatus Neoanaerotignum tabaqchaliae | reverse complement strand
TATAACCGCAGAGATTACAATAACTTTCCCATGCGGCCATTAGGCTGGAAAACGCCTTATCAGGTACTTAAGGATTATTTGCGGTCTGTGTAACATATGTTTGACAAACCTACATCATTTATATTATTTTATGTTTTATAATTTAATATGCACACATAAAGCCGTTTTCCTGAAAACGGAAAACGGCTTTGAAATATTATTCTTTAAGATTCGGCTAAAAGTTCCTGAACTTTTTCGTAGATATCAGGATTAACCTGACCTGCTTCGGTGCCTATAAATTCTTCATAAACCGGCTGTACGGCTTCTTTAAATGGTTCAGGGTCAATATGGTTTATTGTCATTCCGTTTTCGGCAAGGCTTACCTCAAGCTCTGCGTTCATATCGTCAAGACACTGTCTTTCATAAGCCGCGGCTTCTTTAGAGGCCTCAAGAACAGCCTGCTGACAGTCTTCGTCCATATTGTTAAAATACTCGGTGGCTATAAAAAGCGGCGCTGGAGCATAGAAATGATTTGTCATTGACAAATACTCCTGTATCTCGTAGAACTTATTTGTATCAATTACAGGAAGAGGGTTTTCCTGAGCGTCTATTGTTCCCTGCTGAAGAGCTGTGAAAACATCGCCCATTCCCATAGGCGTAGGGTCGGCACCCATTACTCTGAATGTTTCCATATGTATTTGACTTTCCATAGTTCTTATTTTAATTCCCTCAAGGTCTGACGGAACCGTAATTGGCAGCTTGCTGTTTGTTACATTTCTGAATCCGTTCTCGAACCATGCAAGACCTTTTATTCCTTGGTCGTCAAGGCTTGTAAGTATTTCCATTCCTATTTCGCTGTCGCATACGGAACGGGCTTGTTCAGTAGTGTCGAAAAGGAAAGGAAGGTCAAAAACAAGGAAGGAATCTGTAAAGCCGGATAAAACGGCCGTTGAAACAAGGACCATTTCCTGAGAGCCAAGCTGAAGTGCCTCAACCATATCCCTTTCATTTCCAAGCTGTGAGTTGGCAAATACGTCAACCGAAATTTTACCGCCTGATTTTTCGGCGGCAAGCTCGCCAAATTTTTGAAGGCCCATTTCATAGGGGTGAGTATTGGCTAAAACATGACCGACACGTATTTCGTATTTAACGTCGCCTGACGCCTGTTCTTGCTGAGATGACGATGCTGTGGCTTGAGAAGATGATGAAGCCGAAGAAGCTGTGCCGCCATTTGATGAGCAGCCGGAAAGAGCAGTGAAGGCCATACATGTTAAAATAACAGTAGCCAAAATCTTCTTTTTCATAATAAACAACCCCCTTAAAAGTATTAAGTTATTTTATTGCATGTAATATATTATATTTTATAAAATAAAAAACGTCAATGTGTTTAAAGCTAATTCTAAATTATTGTTAAATATGCAAAACTATTTTTAAGTCAATAATTAAAAAGAACTGAAAAAAGTCAATTTTTTTATTTGTAAATATATGTAAATGAAATAATTAAAAAAATGCTAATATAATAAAATTTGTCACATTTAATAAATATATGTTTATTAAATCTTAGTTATGATTGTTTTGCAATACATCTTGTAAGCATTTTAAAATTATTGTTTAATTAAATATAATTTTAATATATAATTATGGCTGTATTATATAAATGGGGTGGAATTAATGATTCTTGTTTTATTTAAGGCTTTATCGTTTTTAGCGATTATATTTTTGGGGTATTTTCTTAAAAGAAAGGGATTTTTTTCGGAAAACGATAAAAATATAATAACAAAAATAGCTCTTAATATAACGCTTCCGGCTTCAATAATATCAAGCTTTGTATCATTCGAAAAAAATAACTCGCTTTTTATTCTTGTGTTTATGGGGTTGGTTATAGGCATATTTATGTTTTTAACAGGAGCTTTGGTATCTTTAGGCAAAAATAGGGAAACGCGAATTTTTTATATGCTTAACTGTCCTGGATATAATATAGGCTCATTTTCAATGCCGTTTATACAGGGCTTCATAGGTCATCAGGGCGTTATAGCAACATGTATGTTTGACACAGGAAATGCACTGATGACATGTGGAGGAAGCTATGCGGCAACATCGGCCGTTATAGGCGGAAATGGGGAAAAATTTGGATTTAGGGATTTTTTGATAAAGCTGTTTTCGTCTGTACCATTTGATACATATCTGCTGGCCTTTATATTGGCCGTTATAGGATTCAGACTTCCGGAAGCATTGGCTAATCTTATATCAACAACGGCTTCAGCAAACGGATTTATGGCCATGCTTATGCTTGGACTTAGTCTTGATTTTGACATAGACAAAAGTTTTTACGGTGAGATTTTTAAAATGCTTGTTATAAGATATTTGGTTTCAGCTGTTCTTGCTGTTTTAATATATTTTGTGTTTCCGCTGCCGGAACTGCTAAAACAAGTTCTTACAATAGTGGTGTTTTCACCAACATCGGCCCTTGTTCCGGCATTTACAAGAAAGTGCGGCGGAAATGACAAAGCCGCCGGTTTTGCCGGCTCGGTGTCAATAATAATAAGCGTTTCTATAATGGTTATGCTTGTTACACTTATAAATCCATAATAGAGGAGTTGATTTTGTGGAGC
>CAJFUS010000216.1 GCA_904420235.1 Candidatus Neoanaerotignum tabaqchaliae | reverse complement strand
TTTATCAAGCTCGCTAAGCTGGGCCTTTTCATCTTCCGTCATATTTGTGTCGCCGCAGTTATCTATATAGTGCTGAAGGTCACTGTTGCAGTTTTTAATCCTCTCAAGACCGTTTTGGCATGCCTGCATAAGGTCCCTGCTGAAATTAAGTGGACTTCTGTAATGTCCGTTAAGTATAAAAAACCTTATTACTTCATAAGGGAATTCGGCGGCTATTTCTCTTACGGTAAAGAAATTTCCGGCAGATTTTGACATTTTCTCATTGTTAACCATTATAAATCCATTGTGAAGCCAATATTTTGCAAATGGCTTTCCATTGGCCGCCTCGCTTTGAGCAATCTCATTTTCATGATGAGGGAATATAAGGTCCTCTCCGCCGGCGTGTATGTCTATGGTATCTCCAAGGTATCTTTTAGCCATAACCGAGCATTCTATGTGCCAGCCTGGCCTTCCCTGACCCCAAGGAGAGTCCCATTTCGGCTCGCCCGGCTTAAAAGGCTTCCAAAGCACAAAGTCCGTAGGATTTCTCTTGGCGTCGTCCTTGTCAACTCTTTCGCTGGCGCCTTCTATAAGCTCGTCAAGGTTCTTTTTTGAAAGCTTACCGTAATCGCCGAATTTTTTTGTGTCGTAATAAACGGTGCCGTCGTTAACATAGGCATAGCCCTTGTCAACAAGCTCTTTTATCATTTCTATGATGCCGTCCATTTCCTCAGTAACCCTTGGGTGGTGAGTGGCTCTTTTTACACTAAGGCCGTCTGCATCTGTAAAGGCCTCTTTAATATATCTGTTAGACACTTCCTCCATGCTGGAGTGCTCCTCGTTGGCCTTTTTAATTATTTTGTCGTCAACGTCGGTAAAATTCTGTATATAAGTAACGTCATAGCCCTTATATTCAAGATAGCGGCGCACTGTATCAAAAACAACATATGGTCTGGCGTTTCCTATGTGTATATAATTATATACAGTAGGGCCGCATACATACATCTTAACTTTGCCTTCCTCTAAGGGAACAAATTCTTCTTTTTTTCTTGTAAGAGTATTGTAAACCTTCATTTTAACATCTCCTTATTCTTCATTCTCAACTGGAATATTAAGCCTTTTTTCTATTTCATTAACCTTATTTTTAAGCGAGTCTATCTCATCCTGAAGTATATCCGGAACCTTAAGCTGGTCTATTGTATCTGAAGGATGAGCTTTTTCAGAGTTTTTCTCGTATTTATTGCTCCAGCGGGCCGGAACGCCTACTGCTGTAACATTGTCGGGAACGTCCTTAAGTACAACGGAACCGGAACCTATTTTAACATTGTTGCCAACTTTTATAGGGCCCAAAACCTTTGCTCCTGAACCAATCATAACATTGTTGCCTATTGTGGGGTGGCGCTTGCCTGTATCCTTTCCCGTTCCGCCAAGGGTCACTCCCTGATATAAAAGCACATTGTTGCCTATTTCGCAGGTTTCGCCTATAACAACGCCCATGCCATGGTCTATAAAAAAGCCTTTGCCTATTTTTGCTCCAGGGTGTATCTCTATTCCTGTAAGAGAACGTGAAAGCTGTGACACAAGACGTGCTAAAAAGTATTTTTTCCTTTTATACAGTCTATGGGCTATTCTATGGCTTAAAACAGACCAAAAACAAGGATAAAGAAAAACCTCCGCTGTTGTTTTAATAGCCGGGTCTTTTTTCTTTATAACCTTTATTTCTTCTTTTAAAAACGACATATTAATACCTCCTAAATATTATAAAAATCAAAATAAAAATTAAAACCATGCCTAAATTTGGCGTAATAAAAAAGCTTCGTCTCTTTTGTTAAGAGACGAAGCATAAAACTCCGCGGTTCCACTCCAATTACGGGATAAAATCCCGTCGCTTTAAGTTTATATCGCAACAACACGCCCGCATTACCGGGAAACTCGGAAACGCACTTTCACTAAAACGCCGCCGGAACGGTTTCAGCCCTTCCGCCCCTCTCTGTAAGACAGCGTATTTAACTACTCTTTTTCTTCAACGTTTATAGGCTATATTCAGTTTATTTTCTCAACCATGCACACACAGTTGGCGGCTATTCCAAAGCCCTCCCCTGTAAAGCCAAGGCCCTCCTCGGTTGTGGCCTTAACATTAACCCTGTCTATTTCTATATTAAGAGCAAATGCTATATTCTCACGCATTTTATCAATGTATGGCCGCATTTTGGGCTTTTGAGCTATTATTGTGGCATCAATATTAACAACGCCATAGTTTTTTTCTTTAATTAAAACGGCTGTTTTTTTAAGCAACTCTATCGACGATATACCTTTATACTCATCATCGGTATCTGGAAAATGCTTTCCTATATCGCCAAGGGCACAGGCTCCTAAAAGAGAGTCCATTACGGCATGAATAAGCACATCAGCATCAGAATGACCCAAAAGGCCTTTTTCAAATGGAATATCAACGCCGCCTATAATAAGGCGCCTGTTTTCAACAAGCCTGTGAACGTCATATCCATATCCAACGCGCATAATAACACCTCTCTATAAAAGCCGAATAAATACAGTAAATCAGATAAATTAGTTTTTGTCAATAGATTATTTTCATTTTTACCTGTCAGATAAATAAAAAACTTAATATTCAAAAGCCTTTTATTTACATTAAACGGTTATTTATTACATTG
>CAJFUS010000215.1 GCA_904420235.1 Candidatus Neoanaerotignum tabaqchaliae | reverse complement strand
GCCGGATATACGTTTGAAAGTTCCAACATATACGCCGCAGAGGTTTTTAACGAAGTTTTGTCCGGCGGCGGAGAGAGTCTTCTTTTTAATAATGTCCGCCAGAAAAACGGCCTGTGTTACAATATATGGTCAAAAATTTACTCCCTAAATGGTGTTTTAGCGGTATGCGCTGGAATTGACAAAAACAATATAGAAACCGTGACAAATCTAATAAAAGAAGCCATAACCAACTCAACATTTACCGAGGATATGCTGAAAAAGGCTAAAGAGCGTCTTAAATTTAAATATATGTCTTTTTATGACGACCCTCAGTCTCTTTCAAGTTTCTGCTTTGAGTGCCGCCTAAAAAACATAACTCCGGATATTGAGGAATATATAAAATCCTTATATTCCGTATCGCCGGAAGACATACGTTTTATATCCTCATCAGTTAAGGAACAAATTATATACTCACTATCTTAAAAAGGAGAAAATAATATGGAAGCCATAAAGAAAAAGCTTCGCTTTTCCGGAACAGATTTTTATATTTACAAGTTGTCATCAGGCATTAAATGTTATATAATTCCAAAAGACGGCTTTAAAATAAAAGAAGCCATGGCTGTTGTTAATTTCGGTTCGGCAGACAGTTCCTTTAAACTGAATAGCCAAGAAATAAGCCTTCCTGCTGGAATGGCTCACTTTATAGAGCATAAGCTTTTTGACAAAAGAGACAGAAGTTTTTTTAATGACTTATCAGCAAATGGAGCTTATGTAAACGCCTTCACTGATTTTAACAAAACAGCCTACTATTTTTCATGCCAAAGCGGTTTTTATGATAATCTTGATATGCTTATGGAGATGATAAGCAAGCCTTATTTCGACAACGACGGGGTTGAAAACGAGAAAAACATAATAAAAAGCGAAATATCCATGTATAATGATAATCCGCAAAGGGCGGTATTCAGCAATCTTCTTAAAATAATGTATCCAAAAAGTCCTTTAAGCCATGAGGTTGCCGGAAGCCACGAAAGCGTTGATAAAATAAAGGCCTCCGACTTATACAAATGCTATGAAGCTTTTTACACTCCAAACAACATATCAATAATATGCTGCGGAGACATAGAACCAGAGCTGGCCGCATTAACTGTGCAGAAGGCCGAATTCGGCGACATAAACAGCGTTTTAAAAACACCTTACAGTCGTATGCCGGAAAGGGATTATATATCAAAAAACATGGGCCTTTCAGAACCAATATTCAATATCGGCTTTAAATATGACGGTATATTTCCGCCGGAAAAAATATACGCCTTAAAAATGATTTTTGAGCTTATATGCGGCAAAGGCTCAAAGCTTTATGAAAGACTGCTTAACAAACAAATTATAACAGAGCCCCTTGTCTTTGACATAATAAACACTTCCTGCGGAAGTTTTGGCGTAATAAGCGGAAAAGGCCCAAAGCCTGCCTATGTGGCGAACAGCATAATAAAAACAGCGCAGCTTTTGTCAATGGACTCTATACCGGAATATGCCTTTAAAAGAGTTAAAAAGGCCTTTTTAGGAGGCGTTTACGGCTGTTTTAACAGCATAGACTCCATATGTATGACACAGGCTGAGCTCTCAAACTTTGGCTTTGACCTAACCCATATGGAGAACGCTCTTGAGAATTTGTCTTTAAACAGCGTTAATGGTATGGCAAAAACCGCTTTTGTGCGGGATAGAGCTTTTCTTTCAATAATAAAATAAATTTATATTCAGGGGGGATTAAATTTGCCCGAGATATGGTTTCCTTACTTGGGAATTAAAATAGACCACCTAAGCAGGGTGGCTTTTACTATATTTGGATACAATATATATTGGTACGGCCTTATAATAGGCACAGCCATAGTAGCCGCTTTTGCTCTTGTTCTTTACGAGGCCAAAAGGTCCGGTCAAAACCAAAACGACTATATAGATTTTGCGTCCTTTGTAATAATACTTTCAATAATAGGCGCCCGCCTTTACTATGTTATTTTTTCTTGGGACTATTACAAAGATAATCCCCTTAAAATATTTGCTATACACGAAGGCGGGCTTGCCATATACGGCGCCATTATAACCGGTATAATATGCGGTTTAGTGTTCTCAAAAGTGAAAAAACTGAACTTTTTTCTTATGTTCGACACAGTTATACCAAGCGTACTTTTGGGCCAAATCTGCGGCCGCTGGGGAAACTTTTTTAACCGCGAGGCCTTTGGCGGCTATACCGACAG
>CAJFUS010000214.1 GCA_904420235.1 Candidatus Neoanaerotignum tabaqchaliae | reverse complement strand
TTCATTTTTTGTTCTCCTTTGTTTGTTTAATAACCCTTATAAAAGCTATAGAGCTTATTATGAGAGCTATAATAGAAATTATTAAAGATAAGATTTGCATAGCCTAAGTGCATGAGTTATAATATATTTACCCCAGTAGGGGCGGGGCTTTTCAGCCCCTCTTGCTATCGGCGTGTGGTCAGCTTATAAGCTATTATGGCAGTTATTAGCGAGATAACCGAGCTTATTAAGTTGACTACCGCTGTAAAATCATCATGCACTTTGTTCACCTCCTTTCTATGATATTATTATACCACGTTATAACGTGGTAGTCAATAATAAAAGGGGATTTTTACATTAAATTTTTTAATATGTTTTTACAAAAGGAACGCCTATTTTAGGTTGTTCCTTTTTTATTTGAGGAGGAAAATAATGTTTGCCGATATTGAGATAAAGAAAATACCAATAGATTTGATTAATCCGGCTCCATATAACCCGCGTAAGGACTTAAAACCAGAAGATACCGAGTATAAAAAATTGGAAAAATCACTTAATGAGTTTGGATATGCTGACCCTTTGATATGGAACGAAGCGACAGGTAATCTTGTAAGTGGGCACCAGAGACTTAAAATACTTAGGGAAAAAGGCTTAAAAGAGGTCGATGTAAGTGTTGTTCGCATGGATAGTATAAAGGAAAAGGCCTTTAATGTAGCTCTTAATAAAATATCCGGCCATTGGGATGATATTAAGCTTAAGGATTTATTTAAAGAAATAGAGGACAATGTTGATATAGAGTCTATAGGTTTTGATATAGATGAATTTAATAAAATCATTGAAAATGAAACGAATGATTTTAATTTTATAGATGAGCTTTTACAAGATGATTTTGTTTCACTTTCATCAACTAAAGAATATTTTGACGTTACATTTACTTTTAAAACAGAATTTAAAGATACTTTAGATAGATATTTAAAAGAAAATGGAAAGGAAACTTTAACCGAAAAAATAATTGATTGGGTTACGGAGGAATTATAATGCCGGATTGCGGAAGTCAGGTTATTTTATGCGGACTGCCTATAAGGTTTGACACATATAGAGGCTGCTCACATTTATGCAAATATTGTTTTGCACAAAGAAAAGTAGAACTTAGGAATATTAAAACAAATGAAACAGTAGCAAGCCTAAGAGCCTTTATAGAAGGAAAAAGGACGCAAGACACAAATTGGTGTGATTGGAGTATACCTATTCACTGGGGCGGACTTAGCGACCCATTTCAACCGATAGAGATAAAATATAAAAATTCACTTGAGTGTTTGAAAATATTTGCAGAAACAAAATATCCGTTTATTGTATCTACAAAGGGCAGGCTTATAGTAGAGCCGGAATATTTGAATTTAATAGAAAAATGTAATTGCGTTGTTCAAATAAGCGCCATTTGTAATAAATACGATAAAATTGAAACAGGTGCGCCACCATTTGATGAACGGCTCAAAATGATAAGCATTTTATCAAAAAAGGTAAGAAGAGTTATTGTACGGATACAGCCTTATTTGACAGAAGCAGAGCATGATGTGCTTGAGAATTTGCCCAAATTCAGGGAGGCGGGGGCCTATGGTGTTATAGTGGAAGGCATGAAGTTTGCGAAAAAGAAAGACGGGCTTGTTAAAGTTGGTGGAGATTTTGCATATAGCAAAGAATTATTGGAAAGACACTTTAAAAAAATAAAGGAAAAGGCTCATGATGTAGGGCTTAAGTTTTACTGTGGTGAAAACCGGCTAAGAAACTTGGGAGACAGTATGGTATGCTGCGGAATAGACGGTCTTGAGGGTTTTAAACCTAATTTATATAACCTTTGTAATTTAATCAACGGAGATAAGACATACCCAACGGAACGTATGCAGGAAAAGGGAACGGGAAAATGTTTCGGAGCACTAAATCAATCAGCGGCAGGGCACAGGAATATAAAAGGCAAATCGTTTAATGAGTGTATGCTTGAATATTACCGAGACAGAAAAAAATATATACATGAGCTTTTTGGAAAATAATTTTTAGGTTCAATTCGAATGCAAAAAGTTGCAACCTTGGAGGTGGTGAAAGTGTAATTGGAGAAATGGGAGGAAGCTTACAGCGATTATAAAAATGGCTTAAAATATAGAGAAATAGCGGATAAATACGGAGTTTCCGAGAATACAGTTAAGTCATGGGCAGCCCGTAAATGGAAAAACTACGCCCCTGAAAATATATCTGATAAGGTTGCAAAAGAATTAGAAAATGCGCCTGAAAAGGTTGCAGAGGTTGCAACCTTGGAGAATGAAAAGAAAAAGAAGGGTGGGCAAAAAGGCAATAAAAATGCTGTTGGCCATGTAGGCGGGGCTCCTAAAGGAAATAAGAATAATTACAAACATGGGCTTTATGAAAATTTTACCTATTCGGACTTATCCTCCGATGAACAGACAATTTTAAATTCTGGATATATTGATAAGGAGCAGGAGCTTATAAGGACTGTACGTTTCAGTGACATACAAATAAATAGATTTCTTAAAAAAATAGGGAAAGAAGAAAAAAAGAAAAACGGTCTTGTTATAAGCGGAGTCAATAAAACAGTTGCCAAGAACAAAGATGATGAAGCTTATTATAATGGCACAACCACTATGACAACGGCAGCGCATGATTTAATTATCCGATATTACAACGAGATAGGGAAAATTACAGCTAAAAAAATACGATGCTTAGAGGCTCTTGCCAAAATTGATATTGAAAAACAAAGGCTTAAAATCTTGAAAGACAAAATAGATAATGACAGTGGCGGAAATGGTAATATAGACGCTCTTGTAGATAGTATAGAAAAGGCCCGTAAGCAAAGAAGTGAAGCAGAATGATAGAATGGGGACAATGGGGTGAAAAGTCGCTTGATTTTATACTAACTCCAACAGAAAAAGACGCAAGAATTAATATTTTAGAGGGTTCTGTACGGTCCTCTAAAACAGTAACTATGATTCCAAAATGGATTGAGTACATACGTAAGGGGCCTAAGGGGCTGTTATTAATGACAGGGGTATCTAAGGACACTATTTATGATAATGTACTTAATGATTTCTTTGACACCATAGGCGAAGAAAATTACAAATATAACCGAAACACAGGAGAATTAACGGTATTTTATAAGTACAACGAAAATGGACATATATATAGCGGAAAAAGGCGGATTAAGGTAATAGGCGCCAAAGATGAAGCCTCTGAAAAATATTTGAGAGGAAAAACTATCGCTGGAGCCTATTGCGATGAGCTGTCGCTTATGCCGGAAAAATTTTTTAAGCAGCTTTTAAACCGTATGTCGGTTAAAGGTGCAAAGTTGTACGGCACAACAAACCCAGATACGCCATTTCATTATCTATATACGGAATATATTACATCTGATGTAAAAATAAAATCTGGAATGGTTAAAATATGGCATTTTGGCCTGGAAGATAACCCGAATTTAAGTGATGAATATAAGGACTTTTTAAGAGGGGCTTATAGAGGCGTATGGTTCGACCGAATGGTTTTGGGCCTGTGGGTAATGGCCGAAGGTCGTATATATGATTGTTTTGATGATGATAATTTATTTGACGACGCTGGAACACCGTCATGGTTAAAAACTAAGGCATCAAGGTATATAGCGTGTGATTATGGTACAACAAACCCTATGGTATTTTTAGATATTTATGATGACGGTGACACCATATGGATAATGCAGGAGTATTACTATGATAGCCGCAAAAAGGGCCGGCAAAAAGATGATATTGAGTACGTAAACGATTTAAAAGAGTTCCTTAACGGAGAATATCCAAGGTTTGTTATTATAGACCCTTCGGCTGCCTCATTTAAGATTATACTTAGAAATAATGGCTTTAGGGTAAAAGACGCCGATAATGACGTTAAAGGCGGTATACGCATGGTATCGTCTTTAATTGTCCAAAAAAAGATTAAAGTTCATAAAGGCTGCGAATATCTCCGAAAGGAATTTTCGGCATATGTTTGGGACGAGGACGCAAGAGTTAAACGTGGCATAGAACAGCCTTTGAAACAAAATGACCATGGCTGTGATGCATTAAGGTATTATGTTAAAACAAATGTAGCAAAAAGGAGGCTTATAGGGTGATTAAAAAACGATATAAAAACAAAGATTTAAAACACAAGCAATCCTCTATACTGCCAACAACCAATAACGTGTCAAAGGGTATTAATCAGTTTATATTGCGTCAGGCTTTTAAAAACATGGTTACGGACGGATTTTCTAATCCTCTTGCTAATATGGGAGATGATACTCCGAGTTTGTTAGAGGGCACGCAATATAATATGAGCCGTTTAACCTTTGATTGGGGGCTTTTAAATACGCTTTATCGTACTCATTGGATTGTACGACGCATAGTTGATGTTCCGGCTGAGGATATGACAAAAAGCTGGTATAAAATAAAATCCGAGCTGCCACCTGAAGCTATAAGAAAAATAGGAGTGCTTGAACGAAAAACATCTTTAAGAAGTAAAATACTTGAGGGTGTAAGGTGGTCGCGCTTATATGGCGGAGCAGCCGGAGTGATTATAATTGACGGTCAAGATGACTGTCTTGATGAGCCGCTTGACTATGACTATATAATGCCGAATAGTTTTAAAGGTCTTATTATACTTGACCGCTGGACCGGTATATTTCCGAGCGGTGAACTGGTAGAGGACTTTAGCGATAGAGACTATGGTTTGCCGGACTATTATATTATAAGAGATGATACAATGGGCAGTGGCATAAAGGTACATCACAGCCGTATTGTACGGTTTATAAACAGGGATTTACCATACTATGAAAAAATGGTTGAAAGCTATTGGGGAGCTTCGGAGATAGAACATGTATACGATGAGCTTAAAAAGAGGGACAATTCAAGTTGGAATATTGCCTCTCTTATTTTTTCCGCTAACTTGAAAATATATCAAATGGAAGGTTTTGAACAGTTGGCGGCTATGGACGATAGAGCCAAGCAAGACTTATTCCAAACCCTTATGCTGATGAACTGGATGATGAACAGCAACGGAATGCAAATAATGGGTAAAGATGATAGCTTTGATACCAAACAGTATACTTTCAGTGGGTTGTCTGATATTTACGAACTGTTTATGATGGACGTGTCGGGAGCAGCCGAAATGCCTGTTACAAAGCTTTTTGGGCGTTCTCCAGCAGGAATGAACGCTACTGGGGAAAGTGATATGCAAAACTACTATGACAGTATAGAACAAAAACAAGAATCTAATTTAAGACCGGTGTTTGAAAAGCTGTTGCCTGTCATGTGCATGTCAGAGTTCGGCGCCATTCCTGATGATTTGGATTTTGAGTTTAATCCGGTGCGCCGACCAACAGAAGAAGAACGCAAAAATCTTGCACAACAAACAGCCACAGCTATTGTATCTGTGTTTAATGCCGGTATTATATCCCAAAAAACAGCGCTTAAAGAGTTGCGACAGTCATCTGAAAATACCGGCATGTGGACGAATATATCAGATGAGGACATAGAAAACGCTGACAATGATACAGGATTACCAGGGGAAGAAATACCGACTAATATATTTAATAATTTGGGAAGCGACCCCAAAAGTGAAAGTACCTTAGAGGGTGGTGTTGTTGGTTGACTGGAAAGCGAAAGAAAGAATTGAAAAGGGTTATATAAAGGCCTTAAAGGCAGTTTCAAAGCAAATGAATATAGCTATTGGAAACAGTGATAACCCTGATGTTATACTGCGCAGGTTAAAGCAATTAACAACACAAAAAACCTATCAGGAATTTTGTGAAAAACTTGCGCTAACTATGACAACACAAATAAATAATGGTTTAAACAGCACATGGCGTCAGGCGGCGGCTAAAAGTTCAAAAGGTCAAGATATATATAAGTCCTTAAAGGACCTTATAAAAGCCGGCGATATAGGTTGGCAGTTTGCTTTAAAAGTGTATCAAAATGCCGAGGACATAAGAACAGTGCCTCTTAAAATAGCTCAAGATATGACTGAGTTAGTACAGCAAAGGACAATGGAAGGCGTAAGAGCCTCTGATATAGCCAAAGAGTTAAAAGCAAAAATACCTGAAAACTCAAAGGCAAGAGCGGAAACAATAGCCAGAACCGAGGTGAGCCGTACACAATCGGCCCTTGTAAGGGCGAGAGCTGAAAGTCTTGGTATTAAGTGCTATATATGGCGTACATCTAAAGACAGTCGTGTGAGGCACGCACATGATGTAATGGACGGGGTTGTAGTTTTCTGGAATGACCCGCCTTCTCCAGAAGCATTGGTAGGAGAAAAACATACCTATGGCCGATACCATGCAGGAGAGATTTTTAATTGCAGATGTTACGCGGAGCCAGTTGTTGATGTTAGATTTATTAAGTTCCCATGCAAAGTATACAGTCAAGGCAGTATAACAAGAATAAGCAGCCTGAAAGAATTTCAAAAAATAGCGGCCTAAAGGAAGTGATAGTTTAATATGCCTAAATTAATTATGGACGGAAAAGCCTTCTATGGTTCGAGGATAAGCGACAATATCCTTGTTACCCCAGAGGGCTTTTTAATTTGTAAAAATGTGCCTATTTCAAGAGTAGGAGAACAAGAGTATTTTGGTGATGAGTTAGGATTAACGGAATATAACGGACGTCTAATTACAGTAACAAGACGCGAAAAAGATGTATTTGATTCCAAGGCTGTTGCAAGCTTTGAGGGTAAACCTTTTACTGATGACCACCCTGTAGTTGCGGTTACACCTGATAATTATAAACAATATCTTAAAGGTCATGCCGCTAATATTCGTCGTGGCGTTGGAGATGACATTGATAAACTGATAGCAGATTTATTTATTAATGACCCAAGCACTATTAAAAAAATAATGGAGGATGGCAAACGTGAGATAAGCTGTGGTTATGACTGCGACTATGAAATAGATGATACTGGTAAAATTTATCAGGTTAACATCAGAGGCAACCATATTGCCCTTGTTGATGAGGGCAGAGCTGGACACAATGTAAGGATAAAAGATAATAAATTAAATTTAAAAAAAGAAGGAGAGTGCAAAATGAAGAAAACAGACAAAAACAGTATTATCGGGAGAATGTTATCGGCTTTTGTGAAAGATGAGGCAGCACCGGAGGAAATTGAGGAGGCCATGAATGTACTCGCTAAAGCTGCCGATGAAGAACCGGAGGAGCAGGAGAGAATGGCTGACGAGGGAACGGTCTGCAAACAGGGAGATGAGGACCCAGCGGCTCAGCCTCAAGAAAATGAAATACTGAAAAAAATTCTTGACAGTATGGAAGAACTTAAAAAAGACGTTGCTCGTCTTAAGGCAAAAGATGAAGAATCAGCAGACCCTCTTACAAAACTTGAGGAAGAGTTAAAAGCAGAATTAGCGGCTGATGAGGAAGAAGCAGAAAAGCCAGTGTCCGAAATGGACGAGGAAGGAATGCTTGATGAAATTCCAATTGAAGATGACACCTTAGGTGAGAACCAAATAACGGACGAAGAGGCCGATATAGAAGACGAAGAGCCGACAGTATCCACAGCCGACCGAAAAGCACTTATCAGCATGATACGAGCTATTAAACCAACAGTAGCGCAAATTAAAGACCCAAATCAGAAAAAAATTGTTACTGACGCCATTACAAATATGGCTAAAAAATCGCGTCAGCATAAACAAAGACCAAACGGATACACCACAATTTTAGGAATACAGAAAAAAAGCGCTGCTAAAAGGGCGGCATTTGACAGTAATGTCAAAGACAGTACCTCAAATTTAGGCAAAGAAATAGCAAAAGCAAGAAATCCACACTATAAAGAGAGTAAATAATATAAGGAGGAGTTTAAATATGTCAGGTAAAGCAATTGGTAAAACTTTGGATATTGGCTATGCCGGAACAGTTTCAAGGAGTCAGGATTGTATTATAAGCAATAGACCTGTAAATTCAGAATCAGAGGAGATTATGTTTGGACAAGCTGTTGTGCTTAATGCTGATAATACAATTAGTAAAATTAAAGACGGTGATACGGCAAATAAGTTTTTAGGTATAGCTGTAAGAGAAGTGAAGCAGACAACTAATTATCTTACATCAGCCGGTAGTTATCTTCCAGAGTCCCCAGCAGATATTTTAGAGCGGGGAACTATTGCCGTAAAGTGCAATAATGGCACGCCAACGGCGGGAGGTAAAGTTTATGTGCGTGTGGCCATAAACGAGGAAATATCAACAGGAGTAATAGGTGAGTTTGAAGCTGAGGCTGATGAGGAAACTGTTGAGGAGTCAAAAGTGGCAAGAACGTTAGAGTTACCTAATGTTGTGTTTGCTACGGGTAAAATAGACGCTAATGGTATTACAGAGGTTAAAATTTTGAACCGAAATATCTAAGGAAGGAGATTGTTAAATGAATTATAAAGCATATAAATTAAAACAAGGAAAATATCCTCAAACAATAGTACCAACTGACGGCAGTATGGTACTTGACGCTGCTCCAGGAGGAATGGCATTTTTAGAGGGACAGCTTGAAAAAATAGACCCAAAGTTAAGAGAACCTCTTAGTTCTACATGGTGGCCGAGAGACATTGTAGCTAAAACCGGCGGTGGATTTGTGGAATATACAAGTTCCTATGATGTATCCTATGCTACGTCCGGAAGCAATGAAAACGGCATTATAGGCGGTCAAACAAATGATATACCAGTTATGCAGGCTGATATAAGCAAAGACCTCTATAAGGTATTTTCATGGGGACACATACTTAAAGTTCCTTTTGTGGACCAGCAGAAATTACAAAAAATAGGGCATAACCTTGAAGAAATATTAAATAAAGGACTTAAGCTTACACATGACAAAACTATTGACATTAATGTATATGAGGGCTTTGCCTCTTATGGCACGTATGGCCTTATCAATAATCCAAATGTTACTACAATTACGGCGGCCGAAGGTGCTGGAAGCGAAACAACTTGGAAAGATAAAACACCTGATGAGATTTTAACTGACATAAACGATGCTATTACGGCTACATGGAAGGCGTCTGAATATGACCTCTCTGGCATGGCAAATCACATTCTTATCCCTCCGGCTCAGTATGGACATATTGTAAAGCAAAAGGTGTCAGATGATGCCAGCAAATCAATACTGTCATACTTACTTGAAAATAACATAGGCAAAGAACAAGGGATAGATTTATTTATAGGCCCTCTGCCAATGCTTAAAGGCGCTGGAACGGGAAGCACAGACAGAATGATTGCTTATGTTAATAATGAGGATAAAGTAAGATTTTCAATGACTGTGCCCCTTAGCCGTACAATGGTGGAGCAATCAGTAATGCAGATGTCATATTTGTCAGCCTTTGTAGCACAGTTCGGGCAGGTTGAATTTTTGTATTATCAGCCTGTAATTTATGTTGACGGCATTTAATTAGGAGGTAAAGTAATGAGGATATTTGCTAAAAAGGCTTTTTGCTTTAAATTGGCTGGCGAGATTGTGAATATAAAACCAATGGAATTTAAAGATGTTCCGGATTGGGTAAAAGATACATACCTTTTTGCTTTGGCAAAACAAGAAGGCAGTGTAGAGGAAATTGTATCAAAAGAGCAAAGATTATCCCTTGAAAATGACGGTATAACGAAAGAAGAAAAAGAACTTAGAGAACGGGCCAAAGATTTAAAAATAAGCAATTATCAAAGAATGGCCATTGACAAGTTGAAGGAAAAGATAGCGGAAGCAGAGCTTAAGACCCAAAACGGAGACGAAGAGAAAACAGGTGAGTAATTATGGGAGTTATTTATAAAGGCATAGGCGGTGCTAACCCGCCTTTTACCATAGATGATTATTTTTCACTTTATCCGCAATTTAAAGATATAGTGCCGCAAGAGGTAGTGGATATGTATCTGCGTTTTGCTGATAGCTGTGTTAAAAAGGCTCTATGGCGTGACGGCTGGAAAGTAGGCATGTGCCTTTTTATATCCCATTTCTTAACTTTATACCTTCAATCAAAAACACCGGAGGGTAGCCCTGAAAATCAAGTTATAGCTGCTGGTGAGGCCAGAGGCCTAAAAGCAAGCAAAGCGGTTGACAGCGTTTCGGTTTCGTATGATTTTACAACAGCTATGCAGGATTTGGACGGCTGGGCTGCTTTTAAGTTAACTACATATGGGACACAGTTTGCGACGTTGGCTAAGATATACGGCATGGGAGCTGCTTATGTATGGTAGGTGATTAAATGTATGCCGGAACTTTTTGAGTTTTATGCAAGGGTTAGGGAAACGGATACGGGCCTAAGGGAGATAAATGACATAATAAAAAAACTTAAAAACCAAGAAGTATTGGTTGGCGTGCCGCAGGACAAATCTGGACGTAATGTTAGTCAGAGCTCGCAGAGTATAAGTAATGCTGAGTTACTGTATATACATACTAACGGCAGTCCTGTAAATAATATTCCGGCAAGACCAGTTATAGAACCAGCTATTGAGGACGCTAAAGAAGAAATAGGATTGTTGTTAAAGGAAGCTGCCGAACAGGCTTTAAACCGCAATTTAGAGGGTGCTATGGCTAAAATTGACAAGGCCGGAATGCAGGGCGAGAATGCGGCCAAAGCTTGGTTCACTAACCCAAAGAATCATTGGGCGCCTAACTCGCAGGTTACTATTGAGGGCAGTACACCCAATAAAAACGGCAAAAAGTTTATAAAAGGGAAGAAAAGTTCAACCCCACTTATTGATACAGGACAAATGCGAAAGGCGATTACTCATGTAATGCGTGAAAAATAATTTAAAAAATTGTTTGACATAAGTGTTAGCACATGTTAGTTATAATATATACATGCAGGAAGGGAAGTATATATTATGAATAACGATAAATTATTTTTTCCGGCTATATTTCATAAAGCAGAGGAAGGAGGCTTTTGGGTTACATTTCCGGATTTGCCGGAATGTATGACAGAAGGAGATGATATGTCCGGAGCCTACGAAATGGCCTCTGACGCATTAGGCCTTGCTTTAACATCAAGAAAAGAAGATAAAGAGGAAATACCAAAAGCAAGCGATATAGATAATATAGAGCTTGGGCATGGGGAATTTGTTGTCGTTGTTGAATTTGATTTAAGAGCTTATCAAAAAAAGCATAACTCAAAAGCTGTTAAAATAGGCAGCAAATAAAATGCTGTTCAATAAGAAAAAGTTATAGTATACAATTAAATAAAATTATATTTAAGCGTCCGAAAGGGCGCTTTTTGTTTTAGGAGGGGTTATAATGATTGATGTATCAGAATTAATGAATGACCCTGATTTTGCTACTGAGTATACAGTTATACGCAGTATGGGAGAGTGGCAGGACGGACGATTTGTTTTAAAAAAGAAAAATGAAATATCCTGTTACGGCCCTGTTCAACCGGCGACGGAAGATGAACTTGAGCAGCTTGATATAGGTGACAGAAACCACATAACAATGAAGTTTATGTGTGCTTATCCTATGGAATTGTTTATTACAAGCGAAACAGAAAATGAAGGACAATTTTCAGACATGATTTTATATAACGGCAAAAAATATAAAATAATAAAAGTAAAGCCTTGGATATCCTCAGGAGGATATTTCAGGGCTTTTGCTTATGAGGTTGATTAAATATGCCAGAGGTTATAAAAAGTATTGAAGAAATGGAAAATATGTTTCGTGTTGCAATACTGAGCATACTAAAAATAGACATAGAC
>CAJFUS010000213.1 GCA_904420235.1 Candidatus Neoanaerotignum tabaqchaliae | reverse complement strand
CATTTCTCACACATAAAGCCTTTAAGAGTAACTCCTCACATACTATATTGTCCAACACGTCTGCCAACAGTGAAAGCGGTCCCCATAGGGCGTTCCCTTTTAGACGGCCCATTTTCTTTAACCCAGTTGTATTCTTTTGAGCCGTGGAAATATCCGGCCTCCATTTCTTTTCCGCAGTACGGACAAGTCATATAATCACATGCTTTTTCAGTATCTGGCGTTAACATATTCGTCTATAACCGACACCCTCGTTCCCTCGCTGAAGGCTCCTTCCTCCCTAAGCCTGTTAAGTATAAGGGTGTTTGTGGAGTGGAGCACCATTCCATAGCAGTTTTCGCACACAATCTCAAAAAGCCGTCCTTTAAGGGCCTTGCTTTTAACCTTTATAAAATAGGCCTCAACGCCCCTGTAATCAAGCATTTCAAGCACTTTAAGGGTAGCCCTGTCCTTTTTGGAGTAAAAATAATCGGCTTGGCTCTCATAATCCCTGCGCCTTTCAATATCCCCTCCCCGTGTGATTTCAAACTTCATCTCTTTGGCTAAGGCGTTATAATATTGATAGTTGTAAAGGCTTTTTTCTATGGTGTCCATATATTTAAAAGGACCTATGTCGTTGTGCACAACGGCGTTGTAATTCATTTTAAGATACTCACGCTTTGTCATGTCGCCTTTTAAATATTGGTCTATAAGCCCCTGCCGGTAGAGAAAATATTTCTGTATCTTATTCATAAATCACACTTCCAAATGTTTTTTATTGTAAATCAGGGCCTGTATATTATTTCCCTTAAAACCCTGTCGGCCGTTTCCGCGTTTAAAAGGGATTTTATTATTTCGGCGGCAAAGTCTATGGCCGTTCCAACGCCGCGGGATGTTATTACGTTCCCGTCCCTTGACACGCTGCCCGTTTCAACAACGGCACCCTTAAGGTATCCCTCAAAGCCCGGATAGCAGCAGGCTTTTTTGCCGTTCAGAAGTCCCATTCTGCCGAACACCGACGGTGCGGCGCATATAGCCGCTATAACTTTGCCTTCATCGTTAAACCTGTTTATAAGGTCCTTAAGAGGCGCGAAATTATATAAATTTTCAGTTCCCGGCATTCCGCCCGGAAGCACAATGGCGTCAAAGGCCAAAAGAGAGTCATAATTAAAGCCCTCGTCGGCCATAATTCCAATATTATGGGCGCCCTTAACCAAAGTTTCTTCCCCAACGGCTACAATTTTCACATCTATTCCGGCCCTTCTTAAAAGGTCAATTTGTGTAAGGGCCTCAACTTCCTCAAATCCGTCTGCTAAAAATACGGCCGCTTTTTTCATTATAACCACTCTCCTTAAAATATAAAGCTTTAAAAAGTTATTTTTGTTATATCAATAAAAACATTATAATACAAAACCGTCATCCACTTCAATTCGCCGATAAAAAAATTACGGCCGCCATTTCGCCGAAAACAGACAGAATTAAACTTTTATTTCGCTTTAAAACAACATAAATTATAAGTTCCGCGCCTTTTCTGACGTTTTTACTTAACAAAACAAACTTTTTTAATCCAGCCGCGAATTATTTTCCGCGGTCATAATTAATTTTCCCAAATTCAGAAAATCAAAAAAATTTTTAAACCGCATCTTGGCAGTTTTTCAGTTTACGAACACAATTAGCAAACGGCAAGTTTTTTATTAATGCGGTCGGCTTTTAAAACAGATTATTTAAAAAATCATGGCTGTGTGTTAAAGTAATAATAAAAAATCAGGAGGAAATATAATGGAAATAGAAAAAAAATATCTAACAAAAGCCCTGCCCTTTGACATAGAGCAGTACCCAAAAAAGGAAATAAGCCAAAGCTATATCTCCTTAAGCCCTACCATAAGAATACGCCGCCTTGGAGACAAATATTTTTTAACGGTTAAGGGCAGAGGAAGTGTGTGCCGTCAGGAATTTGAGCTGGAAATATCCAAATATGAATACGACGGTCTTTTAAAAAAGCGCTGCACTGAAGAGCTTTTAAAAACCCGACATTTCATTCCCATTGAAAAAGGACTCACAGCCGAGGTTGACATATACCACGGCAGTCTTAATGGACTTATAACAACAGAAGTAGAATTTAAGTCCGTTGAAGAAATGGAAAGTTTTGTTCCGCCCCAGTGGTTCGGCAAAGACATATCTCTCGACAACAGATACAAAAACACATGGCTTATAGAAAACGGAATTCCCCAAGAATAAATGGCAAAAGCGCAATAGCCTAAAGTATTTTCAAAAAATATTGTTTAAGCGGTGTAATTTATTCTTAATCCGCCTGATTTCGCGTATATAAATGGCGGTTTTTAAATATAACAAATAATGTCAATAACATCAATTTTTGCAGACAGTCCGTAAATGTTTAGGGTTTAATCCGTTTAAGGCCTAAATATATACCGGCGCAATCGTTAATAATTCTTATTTTTTAAGCCGTATATTTCACTTAACGCGGCCGCGCCTTATTACAACATAAACCGGCGGTTTATACGCGCTGTTAATTTTTTATCGTCAATGTTCATCAAGCCTTTACTAAATGCCCTATTTTTTTATGTTATATTTCAGTTTTATTGTATGATAATACTATATTTTGTGAGTTTATGGATTATTATGTAGATAAAAAATCGTTGAAAAATAACCTTTTGAATTTTATAATCTCCAATATACGGAAATATTTTCCAAATAAACGGTATAAACATGATATAAGAGCAAATATAAATAAAAACGGAGGGGTTATTTTGAACCAAAATAAGATAAGGATTTCCATAGCTGACGATAACAAGGATTTTTGCGATATTCTGAAGAATTTTCTCAATTCAAAGGACGACATGGAAGTTGTGTCGGTATCCTATGACGGTGTTGACGCCTATAACATGATTTGCGAAAAACATCCGGACATTGCCATAATAGACGGAATAATGCCAAGGCTTGACGGATTGGGCGTTCTTGATAAATTAAATCAAAGTCCTGCCGAAAAGCGCCCTGTGTCCATAATTTTGTCGGCCTTAAGTCAGGAAAAAATATCTCAAAGAGCCTTTGAACTGGGAGCCGACTATTACGTTGTTAAGCCCTTCGACATGGAGTCTTTAGCCAACCGCATAAGACAGTTTAAAAGCTCCTCGGCGCCAAGGGCCATAAACGCAGCTTTCACCAACAGGCCCAGCTCAATGACCATGGTAAGTGAAAGGCCGGTTTTTGACAACTCCGCCTACGACCTTGAAACAAAGGTTACAAACATACTTCACGAAATAGGCGTTCCGGCCCACATAAGAGGCTATCACTATATGCGCGAGGCCATAATAATGAGCGTTAACAACATGGACGTTCTTAACTACATCACAAAAGAGCTTTACCCTTCCATAGCCAAAAAGTGCAACACAACGCCCTCCCGCGTGGAAAGAGCCATACGCCACGCCATTGAGGTAGCTTGGAACAGGGGCAAAATTGAGGCCATTGACACAATATTCGGCTACACTATAAACAACCACAAGGGAAAGCCCACAAACTCCGAATTTATAGCGCTTATAGCTGACAGACTTCGCCTTGAGCAGAAGGCAAGCTGAAATATTGATTTTAGGGCGGTTTTAAAATTCCAATATCTACCAACATTTTCAAAACCGCCTTTTAAGAACGTATTTTTAAGCTCTAAACCTATCAACTTTCAAAGCTTAAACCTATCAACCTTCCGATTTGTTGGGTAAAAATCACACAATTGGGAGGTTATTTTTTATCCGCTTATTTTTACATATCACAAAACATTTATCCGGCATAAATACTGCCGTCGCCGCCCATAAGCGCCGTCATTTCCTCAATGCGCTCAAGCGGAAACGGCGGCTGGGAAAGCGGTCTCATGGCAATAGACATAAGCTTCATTGGGTTATCGTCCGCCGCTACCCTGTTGGAGCTTAAGTGTCCGCATCTTCGGCACCGGTGGATAATTGCCCACTCTCCGCTTTTTCTTACCCACACGCCAACTGGGTCCATAATTCCGCCGCAGTCGGCCTCTCTGTCTCCCGGCTCAATGTCTAAATGCAGGCTTGAAAGGCAGTTGGGGCAGTGATTTCTGTGTCCGCTTCCGGCTCCTGACGGAACAACAGGCCGTCCGCAAACCTTGCATGTAAAACTGTCGTTGCAGTTATGGGTTTTGTAATATCCTTTTTCATACATTTTTCTTTTGTTCTCTCTGTTCATAAAACTCCTCTCCTTATAATAAATCACGAAATCCGCCCTAAAAAATGTTTTTTATATACTTTTTTAAAGCGTCTCTATATTTTTTAGTAAGTAATAAATACTGCTCCTGCTCCTCTATGGTCCATTCGTTCCATATTTTATTTTCAATCTCAAACAGCGGATAGATTTTCTCAGCGGCCAATTTTTTCCCTTTTTCCGTTAAGCAGATAATTGTGTTCCTTCCTTGACCTTGCTGAACATACACAATGTCGTCTTTTTTCAACTTTCCTATGGCTGAGTTAATTGTTTGCCTGCTTATTCCCGTAAGCCGGCTTATTTCGCTTTGCGGACAGCTTTGGCCTTTTTCGCAAATCACATACAAAATATTCTGCGCGCTGTCTGAAAGGCCCATTTTTACGGCCGCCTCATGGTACAGTGCGTTTATTTCCCCCGATAAATATGTATATTCCCCCGCTTTTAAATAGTGCATAAGCTCATCTCCTTGTACGATTTCGGACATCTATATTATATCCGATTTCGGATATGTGTCAATAGTTTTATCAAAATAAAAATCAAAATCCTTCTATATATTTAAAATATCTTTAATCTCTTCTTTTAAATGTCCGCCAGTTTTGTTTATATAGAAATACCCATTAAATTTATAAAAGAAGAGTTAAAATAGTGTCGGGAAAAATCCAAAAAACTTCCAAAATAAAAAGTTGAAACAAATTAAATGTAAAAAATTAAATATTTTATAGAACTTTTTCTATAAAAAGCACATGATGCGCTAATAACTTAAGGAACATTACGCACCTTTTATTTAAGCATTCTAAAAAACATAATTAATAGACTGTTTAAAACCAGCCAAACGGCATAAATATATATAAACTATCCAAAATAGGTGAATTTGGTGAAAAAATTTTTTCAGTCGATTTTTGAGTATTTTATACTGTTTTTTATTTACGGCGGAGTTTATTTTATTATTGAGTGCGTTTACAAAGGTGCTTTGTCGGATTACAGAATGTTCATGCTGGGCGGCATAATAGGCTGTTTAATAGGCCTTGTAAACAACATTTTCACATTCGACACTGATATTCTCCTTCAAGGTCTGTTCGGCGCCTTAACCGCGACCCTTGCCGAGGCCGTTTTGGGCTATCAGTGGAATATTGTTGGCGGCATGGGCATTTGGGATTACAGTGCTCTGCCCTTTTCCGCCGTAAACGGTCAGGTAAATTTAATGTTCTTTGCCGCATGGATATTTCTATCCATAATTTGCGTTGTTATTGACGACATGATTAACTACCGCATATTAAAAAACCAACCGGCGCCATACTACAAGCTTTTTGGAAAAACAATTTTTAGAATGAAAAGTCATGTTTGAAAACATCTTTTCAGTACATAACAGAAAAGGCGGCCTTTAAGTGTTGCGTGGTTCAAGTTGTTAAATAGTTCCTCAATCCTCAAACGTCTTCCGGCTTTTCATTTCAAATTCATTTTTGTGTCGATTGTCCGTCTGCCGCTCTTTATGAAATTTTTGTTTAAATGTTCGGCCGCGCATTGTTTTAATAGATTTTTTATAAAAAATTAAGCGCTTAATCCCTTTAAACGCTCCAAAAAGACGCTTTCCGCATACTGTAATAAACATAATTTTATGCCTTATTTTTTACATAAAGTTTATTAAAAAGCTAAGTTTCACTTTTGACGGATTTAAAAATAGACTGTTAAATGAAACAACAAAAGAACTCTCAACACGTCATGGCAGCCGATGTTTTGGCCGTTTCCTTCTCTCCTTTTTAAAACTGCGTCTTTAACCAATGCACAACCGGCAAACTGAAAATAAACGCTGAAAACATTTCATAAAAAATACCACATAATAAAAATAAACTAAAAACTCAAAAATTTAAAATATCTGAAAATACTCTCGCCAATTTAAACGGCATTTTAACACAAAAGTTAAGGACGGGGCCAAAATCGACTCCGTCCTATAAAAATAAAAACACACACTCAATATTTATTGTTTAAAATATTTAATTGGCCACATACATCTGCTTGTATGGATTTTTGCTGTCGGCTGTTACAATCGTAAATTCGCAGTTCATAACCTCCTCAGCGTCACTGTCAAACAGACGGCAGTATTCTTTAACGTAGCCCTCAATCGCTTCCAAATCCGCCTTTTCGGCTTTTTTGGCCGTTACCTGATTTGGGAATTTAATGTCCTCGCAGTTTCCTCGCAGATACATCTTTCCGCCGTGCATTCCGGTACATGGGAAATTTCCCACAATTTTCCCACCGTTTTTGTTAAGGCCCAGAACAATAATAATTCCTCCGGCCTGATACTCTCCAAGAAAACTTCCGGCACTCCCTCCGATTATTATTACGGGCACTTTGTTTTTATACTCCTTCATGTGAATTCCGGCCCTGTATCCGGCGTTGCCCTCCACAAAAATCTCTCCGCCTCTCATGGCGTATCCGGCGGCGTCGCCAATGTTTCCGTGAACAATAATTTTTCCGGCGTTCATTGTGTCTCCAACAGCGTCCTGAGCGTTGCCGTTAACCGTTATAACGCCTCCGTTTAAATATGAGCCGAGAGCGTTGCCGGGAACGCCGTTAATTGTTATGTTCCGTCCGGACATTCCGCTGGCTATAAATCTCTGTCCGCAGCAGTTGTTAATTGTGCACTCCTCTCCGGCTTTGCGAAGTTCCGTATTTAAGACCCTGTAATCAAGGCCATCGGCGCTTAAAATCATTATACCACACCTCCAAACTTTTGCTGTCGTGTATCCTTTGAAAAGGCCGCCCATGTGGCCGACTTTTGAAGCATGTCAAAATCCACTTTGCCAAGCGGCACCTTTTCCCTTATAAGAGCTGTGTAAATGCCAGCCCTTTCCGTTTCGCCTATAAGTATAAAGCCCGTAAGGAATCCGTCCTTTGTATACAGCCTTTTAAGCTTTTTATCCGTCTTTTCCTCATAAAGCCGTCCGCCCTGCTCTTCGCCGTAATATGTTCCGGCTGTCATGGCGTGAAGGCCGAAAAATCCTATGGAGTTCATAGGTATGGCCTTGTCAAAAACCTCGTTTCCTCCGGCCATGTTAACTCCGGCGGCATGGCCCTGCATATAGGCGTTGGGAAGCAGCGCCAAAACACGCTTTCCGCCTAAGGATATGTCGTTTCCTTCGGCACAGTCTCCTGCGGCGTAAATATCCTGAATATTTGTTTCCATGCGGTCGTTAACAACTATTCCCCTGTTAACCTGTCCGTTTATATTTTTAATAAGCTCCGTGTTTGGCCTTACGCCCACAGCCAAAACAAGTACGTCAAAATCCACCTGTTTGCCGCTTCTCATTTGAGCTTTGTTTTTGCTGAATTTAACAGCGGTGTCGCTGAGCATAAATTTTATGCCGTTTTCCTCAAGATGTGCCTGCATTATTGCGGCGCAGTCATAGTCAAGAATGCTGGGCAGTATATGCTCTGCCAAGTCGCACACGGTTATGCTTGATACCCTGTCTTTAATTCCCTCGGCGCACTTTAATCCTATAAGTCCGGCGCCTATAATCAAAACCTTTGATTTTTTTGTAACGGCCTTTTCTAACGCTAAAGCGTCGTCAATGGTCATAAACGAGAACTTGTTTTTTACGCTCTCCAAGCCCTCAAATGGCGGAACAAAAGGCGACGAACCGTCGGCCACGCAAATCTTTGTGTATGGCAAAGTTTCGCCGTCATCAAGAACAACCTGTTTTAAATCGGCGTCAATTTTAACCACCTTTTTTCCGTATATAACACGGCAGTTCATTTTCTCATAAAAATCATTTTCTCTGTAGCCCATTTTGCTTAGGCTTGTTTTGTTCTCAAGATAGTAGGATATAAGGGGCCGGCAGTAAACCTGATGATTTTCCAAAGACACAACGGTAATCTCTCCGTTTAAATCAGTGCTTCGTATGCCCTCTATACAGCCGGCGGCGGCAACGCCGTTTCCTATAACAACATATTTTCTCACAAAACGTCACCTCGTTCCTCATATACAATGGCCTTGTTGGGACAGCCGCTTACACAGGCCGGCTGTCCGCAGGCGTTCTCAAGGCAAAGCTCGCACTTTTGCATAACGCCCTTTTCGTTTGGCATAAGAGCGCCGTAAGGACAGACCAAAACACAAGTTAAACAGCCTACGCATCTGTTTTGGTCAACCTTAATAACCCCGTCGGCACTTTTTGACAGCGCCGAGGCTATACAGCTTTTAACGCATATAGGGTCGACACAGTGGCGGCATGAAACGGCAAATGACACCTGTCCTTCTCCCTCAATATGTATCCTTGGATATATGGCCTTGTTTTTAAGATATGTCATATCCTTCAGCCCCGAGTTGGCGAAGGCGCAGTTATACTCGCACAAATGGCACCCAAGGCACCACTTTTCGTCCACATAAACACGTTTCATAACTTTGTCCTCCCCTCTCACTCTCCGGCGTGAAGAATACCTAAAATCTCCAGTTCTTTTTCCGTAAGGCCAACGCCCCTAAGCATAAGGCGGTTGCCTTTAAGGGCCTCTATGGAGTTTATGCCCATGCCGCCCATAAGCTCTTTAATCTCGTGCTGCCAAGCGGTCATAAGGTTTATAAGCCTTTCGCTGCCCATTTCCGGATTAAGACGTTTAACAAGCTCCGGCCTTTGGGTAGCTATTCCCCAGTTGCACTTTCCGCTTTGGCATGTGCGGCAAAGGTGGCAGCCAAGGGCCAAAAGGGCCGCCGTGGCTATATAGCAGGCGTCGGCGCCAAGGGCTATGGCTTTCACAACGTCGGCTGAGCTGCGTATGCTGCCGCCCACAACAAGTGATACGTTGTTCCTTATTCCCTCGTCCCTAAGACGCTGGTCAACAGCGGCCAAAGCCAGCTCAACTGGTATTCCCACATTATCTCTTATTCTTGTGGGGGCCGCTCCCGTACCGCCTCTGAATCCGTCAATGGCTATTATGTCCGCTCCGCTTCGGGCAATGCCGCTTGCTATGGCCGCTATGTTGTGAACGGCCGCCACCTTAACAATTACCGGCTTTTTATACTCAGTAGCCTCTTTAAGTGAAAAAACAAGCTGACGCAGGTCCTCAATGGAGTAAATATCATGGTGCGGCGCAGGAGATATGGCGTCGGAGCCTTCTGGAATCATTCTTGTGCGGGAAACGTCCCCGACGATTTTCTCTCCCGGCAGATGTCCGCCTATGCCTGGCTTAGCTCCTTGACCCATTTTAATCTCAATGGCGGCTCCGGCATTAAGATAGTCCTCATGCACTCCAAAACGTCCCGAAGCCACCTGAACTATTGTGTTTTTGCCGTATTTATAAAAATCCTCGTGAAGGCCGCCCTCGCCTGTGTTATAAAAAATACCTAAATTTTCGGCCGCCTTTGCCAAACTTAAATGGGCGTTATAGCTTATGGAGCCGTAACTCATGGCCGAGAACATAACCGGCATTGAAAGCTCCAGCTGGGGTGAAAGATTACATTTAAGTCCGCCGTTTTCATCGCGTTCTACCTTTTGCGATTTTTTGCCAAGAAAAACTTTTGTTTCCATGGGCTCCCTAAGAGGGTCTATGGAAGGGTTAGTAACCTGAGAGGCGTTTATAAGTATTTTATCCCAGTATACGGGCAGCGGCTTCGGATTGCCCATTGATGACAAAAGCACTCCGCCGCTGTTGGCCTGTTTATATATTTCTTTAATGGTGTCGTAATGCCAGTTGGCGTTTTCCCTAAGGGCGCAGTCGCTTTTAACAATTTTAAGGGCCCTTGTGGGGCAAAGGGACACACACCTTTGGCAGTTTACGCACTTTGTTTCGTCGCTTTTCATTAAATTCATCTGGGCGTCAAAAAAATGCACCTCGTTGGCGCATTGGCGCTCGCATACGCGGCAGGCAATGCACCTGCTGTCATTTCTTACAACCTCAAACTCCGGATATATGAACTCTACACTCATAAGCAATAACCGTCCTTTACTTTAACTATAACCGGCTCTCCGCCGGCAGGGGCCCAAATATTCTCGGCCTCCGGTTCCATCATTCTTATGGCCGCTTCCTCGCTTGCTATAAAAACCTTGTCGTCCTTTTCACCAACAACCATAGAGCGCAGCTTCAATCGGTCGTTAAGGGCCATAAGTCCGCCGTTAAAGCCAAGAACTATCGAAAATGGCCCCGTAATAAGCAGGCTTGAGAAAAGCGTGCGCAGATATGTGTATTTTTCCCTTTCGGCCTCGTCCTTTTTGTCGGCAATAGTGTTCCAAAAAGGCGCCGCTATAACGTTTGCGGCCTCTTTAAGGGTAAGCCCTTGAACCCTTATAAGATAATCCATTATGTATGTTATTACCTCCGTGTCCGTTTGGAGGGTGCATTTATAGCCGAACATCTCTATAAACCGGCGGTTTGCGTCGTAAGAGGATATTTCGCCGTTGTGAACTACCGACCAATCCAAAAGCGTGAAGGGGTGAGCGCCGCCCCACCAGCCCGGCGTGTTTGTTGGGTAGCGTCCGTGGGCCGTCCATGAGTATCCCTCATACTCTTCCAGTTTGTAAAACCTGCCGACGTCCTCGGGAAAGCCTACGGCCTTAAAAGCGCCCATGTTTTTGCCGCTTGAGAACACATAGCAGCCCGGCATTTCTATGTTTATTTTCATAACGGTTCTTGCCACAAACTCCTTCTCGTCAAGCTGCATGGATGCCAAAACCGACTTAAGTGGGTCCACAAAATACCGCCAAACAATAGGCTCGTCGGTAATCTCCGGTATTTTTCGTGTCGGAATATGTTCCGATTTAACAATCTCAAAGCGTTCCTTCAAAAACACCTCGCAGCTTTTGCGTGTGTCCCTGTCTTTAAAAAACATGTGCAATGCGTAAAAATCCTTATACTCCGGATAAATGCCGTAAGCCGCGAAGCCGCCCCCAAGGCCGTTTGAACGGTCGTGCATAGGCTTCATGGCCTCGATAATCCTTTCTCCCGACATGCGTCTGCCCTCTTTTGAAATAACGGCGGCTATGGCGCAGCCGGAAGGAATTCTTACTTGGCCTTCTATTTTCATATTAACTCTCACCCTTTCCGTAAAAAAAAGACGCCCATTTCAGTACGGAGTAGTTCCGTCTGAAGTGAACGTCTTTGCTCATTTGTAGGCATTTTACATCAAGCCGTTAAATTTGTCAACACATTATATATTGCTTTGATATATTTTTTTCGCAGGTAACTTTACCAAGTGCCGCAGAGCTTTTTCGGTTTAATTAGAGAAAAAGCCGTGTTTTGCAGGCATTCCGGCCAAAACTAAAAATATAAAAAGCAACGGAAAATTAATTTTTAAATTACCGCATTTTTCTGTTACTGCAAAGGTACTGCCAAAGTTTTACTCGTTAAAATTCATGTTTAATAAAGTGTTTTGTCAAGTTACGCAAAAACAAGATTAACATAATTAAATCTTATATGAAATTCGGGCATGCCGCAAAATAAATTCCCTATTTTT
>CAJFUS010000212.1 GCA_904420235.1 Candidatus Neoanaerotignum tabaqchaliae | reverse complement strand
TTTATACCAAACCGCTTTATATATAAAAAACGGTGCAATCCACCCAATAAACGCCGGAACAGCTAAAACCGTACACAAAGCAACATCGGGCGGCTGAGCCGTAATAGCAAATACCGACCCAGCCATGAAAGCAGTTCCAATTAAACCAACAATAATTGCTACAATTGCCGCAATTGTGGTTTTGGATTGTTCCAGGCGTTCAATTTCCAAAACACAGCCGTCAAAATTACGCTGAAGACGTGTTAACTCCATGCGGTTGCAAATTTTTCTGTCTCTTCTAAACCTCAGCGACATTTTTTTAGATTTCCAAAGGTTTTTATTTTGATAGCTGCTGTTTGGGTCTATTTCCCAGCCGAAACAGCCATAGCTGTCCATATACAAAGACGCTTTTTCAGAAGGTACAATTTTTTCTTTATACTCATAGCCAACATAATCGGTCCCATCTTTATTTAAAATTGCCATAAATAAAATTACACTCCTCAATAATAGCTTATGTTATAATTTTTTAGGCAGTCTAACAGCAAATGTGCTTCCCTTTCCCTCATCGCTGTTTACAGTAATTGTTCCGCCGCTCATTTGCAAAATACGCAGAACCAAAGCCAAGCCAAGACCATTCCCTTCTGTGGAATGAGAAGTATCACACTGATAGAACTTGTCAAATATATGCTTCATTACATCAGGCGCCATTCCGCAGCCTGTATCGGATATTTCCGTTATAACCGAATCCTCGTCGGAGTATTGCCTAATACTTACAACTCCTCCCTCGTTTGTAAATTTAAAGGCGTTTGAAAGCAGGTTGTTCCAAACCATTTTCATAATCTCCTCATCAGCCTCAACCATCGCCCGTTCTTCCATGTCAATTTCTATATCAATGTTTTTATTCTCCCAAATAGCTTCAAAACCAATAACACAGTTTTCTATTTGCCGGCACAAGTCATAAACCTTGGTCTTTGGTTTAATTTTTTGGCTTTCCAGCTTGTTAAGCTTAAGCATATTAAAAATCAACGACGAAAGTCTTTGTGTTCCCTCCTCTATTGAAATTGCATATTCATGCTGCTGAGGCGTTAAACCTGTTGTTCGCAGAAGCTGCGCATAATTCTGTATAACCGTCAGAGGTGTTTTCAGTTCATGGGAAACATTCGCCGCGAAATCATTTTTAAGTGTCTCAATAGAGCCAAGCTCCTCCACCATGGTGTTAAAATCCATAAACATAATGTCTAAATAATCCAAATTGTCAGACGTATGCCTTATTGGAAGATATACCGAAAAATCGCCTGAGGCCACATCCGCCGTTGCTTTTGCCATCATTCGCATAGGCTCCTCATAGGTTTTTCTAACTCTCCAGCCTGTGTATATCGTCAGTCCAAGCGCTATTAATGCCCAATAAATCATAGGCACAATAACTTGTATAAAGCTGTTCCAAGCCAACGCATTGCTTAGCACAATAAGCCCTGTATGAATTCCTGACATCAATAAAAGTACGATAAAAAAGACAATAAACAGTGAGAACACAAAAAAATCATGCTTTATTTCTCGCTCACGGTTCTTTTTTGCTGCGCTGTTCATATCTGCACCGCCTTATATCCCAAGCCTCTTACGGTTTTAATCTGAATATCCGGGCATACGGAAAACTTTTCTCTAAGCTTTGTAATATACACATCAACGGCGCGAAGGCTCGACTCGCTTTCAATACCCCAAAACTCGTCCATAAGCTGAGAGCGTGAAAAAGTATGGTTAGGATATGAAAGAAGTTTGAACATTATATTAAATTCCCTTGTTGTTACGGGAATTTCTTTGCCGTTAACTGTCGCAGTTACGGCGTCGGCGTCTAAAACCAAGCTTCCCACAGTAATCTTTCGGCTTGCCTCTATGCTGGCTCTGCGCAAAAGAGCGCGCACACGCATTAAAAGCTCGCTTAAATCTATGGGCTTAACCATATAGTCATCAATGCCGATGTCAAAACCTTTTTGCTTCGACGGCAAATCGTCTCTCGCGCTTACAAATAAAATAGGTATGGTTTTATTCAGCTCCCTAACCGTTTTGGCAAAGGAAAATCCGTCTGTACCCGGCATCATAATGTCGGAAATTATCAAATCGTACAAATTGTTATACATTTCATCATAGGCTTTTTCAGCCGAAAACACGCCTTTGGCCTCATACCCGCTGTTATTCAGATAAGAGCAAACACTCTGCGTAAGCTTTTTGTCGTCATCTACCACCAATATATGTATCATTTTTATTTTCTCCGCTCCGTTTTTCCATTTTTCTGATACGCCAAATCATATAAACGCTTAAAAGCGCCGCACATCCTCCCATAATCGCGCCTAAAAATCCATTAACCGACGGGTTTTGGGTTTCTTCCGCAAAAGAAAGAATTGCGGACTGTGTCAGCACCAAAGATATAAGCGATGTGCTTAAACCTATTGTTTTTAAAGCGTAAACAAGGGGATAATCACTTTTTCTATATTTTAGAAAACCCGCATGTTTATTCCTATTTCCGCAAAAGTAATTGTGGCAATGGTAATGGCCGTAATTTCTCCGTACTCTGTTCCGTTTGGGTGAAAAACCGACTGAATTGAATAGGCTATATATAATAAACTGGCAATAAGCATTATAATGCCAACAAACCGGTAATAAAAATATTCGCCATGTTTTTCTTTAGCGTGAGCGGCTCCAAACAAAGCGCAATATTTTGCCGCCGCCATTCCAATCGTATAACATCCGTTTACACAAATAAACAAAGATAGAGAGGCCAAGCCAAAACAAATTTTTCCAAAACCAAGAACAATGCTTGCAAAACCGGTAGCTCCCGCAATATGGAAATACCTCTGCTCTTTTGTTCCATATGTTTCTTTTATTTTATTTCTGCCGTCCGTAAATCTTTTTAAAAGCATCTTCCCTACCTTCCTTTTGAAAGCATTATAACATTGTTTTGTTTCCGTTTTGTTAAAGTTTGAGTTATTGCATAAATTTAATAAAATCTATTTTCA
>CAJFUS010000211.1 GCA_904420235.1 Candidatus Neoanaerotignum tabaqchaliae | reverse complement strand
TTTAAAGCAGCCACAACCGGCTCAAGGCGGAAATGATGAATGATATTCATGAAGCTGTTAGTATCCTATAAAAACCATATTCAAAATTAATATCCATAAAAACTTTTTAATGTTAAAATTTCTTAACAAAACTGATTTATTTAAAAAACAATTTTATAAACTTAGTTTCACTAAAAGTTTATCTTAAAAACAAATTTCATTTTAAAATCACAACTAAATTATATTTGCGGTTGTTATAAACAGAAGTCTTAAAATTATCTGTAAAAACCATCTAATGTTTATTTTTTAATCTTTGATTAACATTTTGAAACAATATAAGGGCCATATTTATATGGCCCATTTTTAATTTATATTAATTTATTTAACAACTGGTATGTTTATTGTTTGGCCTTCCCAAATATCGTTTGGATTTTCTATTGTGTCTTTGTTAGCATCATATATTAATGTCCAAAATACTCCAGAGCCATATTCTTCTCTTGATATTTTCCAAAGACTGTCGCCTTTTGAAACAGTATATGTTGTATAAGAAGATGTGTTGCTTGAGTAGTTGTTATTCTCGGGAGTCGGTTGTTCAATATCATTTGTTTTGTCTTCAGTAATTTGTGTATTTTCATTACTTATTTCATCTGTTTCAGTGCTGACAGAGGCGTCGTTTTGTTCCTCTGCAACATTTACTATTGATATGCGTCCCTGAGGCTGGGCATATTCCTCGCTAACAACGCCGCCAAGAACGTCGGCTATATAATTTATCAAAACCTCATTGTCAACCATAACCTCGTCTTTTAAAATATTTATATTGTCCTTGCCGAACATTGTATATCCGTCTCCGCCGTTTTTAAGCATATAATTGTGAGTTGCCAAAGTATAGGTTTCAGCAGGATTGATAGGTTCATATTCTCCTGTTTCTTTGTTAAGAACCTGAACGTCGGACACTCTTCTGTCTCCAGCAACCGAAACGAAGTTACCTTCGTTATCAAGCTGAACAGATGATTTGATTGCTGTGTTAATTGTATATTTAATTCCCGATACTTGAAGAAATCCTCCGTTGGCATCTTCTCCGGCAAGCATAGAACCAAGCTCAAGGGCGTCTAAAATCTGCTGTCCGCTTACTTCCGCAAGACAAATCATGTTTCCGAATGGGTGTACGGCTATAATATCTCCGTATGTAATGTCTCCTGATAAAATATTTTCGCGCACTCCTCCACCGTTTACCCAACCAATATCTGCATCAAGCATAATTCTGTAAGCGTCGGCGCATAAATCGCCGAGGTTTGTTTCTTCAAAACGAACGGTATAGTACCCTGTTACAGGGTCTTTCATAAGCAAATCAACGTCACTTTTAGCCACAACTTGCTCGGTTTTTGACATATACTGAGCTTGAATACCTTCAACAACAGTTTTAACATAGTTATACAAATCTGATGAACCGCTTACACCGCTCAATTCAATAAGTTCCGACGACATTGTGCCGTCGCTTTCTATAACAAGTTTACCTATATATTGGGCTTTTGTTCCTGTTTGGGTTAAAAGCACATCCTCGCCATCAGCGTTTTTAACAGTTTTTGACGGCTCGACAGTGTGGGAATGTCCGTCAATAAGAGCGTCAATACCTGTTGTATTGGCTATAACTTCTGTTGACATCCAAGGAGAACTTTGAGGCTCTTCACCAAGGTGACCAAGAGCTATAACATAATCGGCTCCGTTGTTTCTGGCTTCATCAACGTTTTTTTGAACCTGCTCGTAAAGCTCTGCGCCATTATCGCCGCGGCAGAAATCATATATGTACTGGCCGTTTTCATCTTGAAAATATATAGGGGTTGCTTTTGTTATGGTTTCCGGAGTTGATATTCCAACATACGCCACATCAATTTCACCATAGCTCACTATTTTATATCCGTCAAGGAGCATATTCCCTTCTGAATTAAGAAAATTACAGCTTATATATGGAAATTGGGCTTGATTTTTAACTATATCCATAAAAGTGTCAACGCCAAAATCAAACTCGTGGTTTCCGGGAACAGCTAAGTCATATCCAACATCGTTCATTATATCAATAATCCAGCTTCCATTGGACATAGCGCCTAAAACACCGCCTTGAATAGCGTCGCCCACATCAACAAGTGTTACGTTGTTGCTGCCGTATATTTCTTCCATTTCGGATTTATATTGGGCTATTGCGGCGTATGACATGCCATCATCAGATGTACAGTGAACATCATTTGTATATAACACAGCTATTTCATCGTTGGTATCTGGAGTATTCTGTGCAGCCGGAATGGAAATTGGACATATCATTGAAAAGGCGATTATAAATGATATAATTTTTCCACTTTTTTTCACTAAAACTCAACCTTCTTTCTTAAAAATATTTTTTACCTTTAAATAGCATAACATTTTTACAAGCCAATTTCAATGCAAAGCTATAATAGAAAATGTGATTTTTTATTGCGTATATTTAAAAAATTCAGGCTGATTTTGTTTGTATGAATTTTATTATTGAATATTTTAATAATGGTTAATTTTCAAATAGATAAATTTTGATTAATAACACAAAAAGCCGGAGGCAGACACACTCCGGCATAAAATCAAGTATTATATTTTATCAAGTTCCTCTAATATTATTTTGTTAACAACAGAAGGGTCCGCTTTACCTTTAAGCTGTTTCATGCACTGACCGACGATAAAGCCCTTAACTTTAGCGCTTCCGCCCTTAAATTCAGCAACAGCCTTTGGATTAGCCTCTATTACGGCTTTAACAACAGCCAAAACGGCGCCGTCGTCAGTAACCATCTCAAGGCCGTTATCTTTAATATATTTTTCCGGGTCGACGTTGTCAGTAAACATTTTTTCAAATACTTCTTTGGCGGTATTTCTGTTTATAGTCTTCTTTTTAACAAGAAGTATAAGCTTTCCAAGATTTTCAGGGTCAAATTTAATATCTTCCGGTTCTGTTCCGGTTTCAGACGCCATTCTAAGAACTTCCCCCATTATCCAGTTTGATACCTCTTTAGGCTCTCCGCATACTTCAAGGGCTTTTTCAAATATCTTAACAAGGAATTTTGAGCCTGTTATAATATCAACGTCATATTCAGGTAGGCCGTATTCGGATATATATCTTTCTTTTTTCTCTGTAGGAAGCTCTGGAAGTGATTGGCGTACTCTTTCAATCCACTCGTCGCTTATCTCAATAGGCACAAGGTCAGGTTCAGGGAAGTATCTGTAATCCTGAGCATTTTCTTTTGAACGCATAGCGTATGATGCGCCTTTGTTGTCGTCCCAGCGCCTTGTTTCCTGAACAACTTTTTTGCCTTCGGTTATAACTTCTATCTGACGTTTTCTCTCTCCCTCAATGGCTCTTGCTATGGCTTTAAAGGAGTTTATGTTTTTCATCTCCGTTCTTGTGCCAAGTTCAGTTTGTCCAACAGGACGAACTGAAAGGTTTACGTCCGCCCTTAAAGAACCTTGTTCCATTTTACAGTCTGAAACATCTATATATTGAAGTATTGACTTGAGCTTTGTAAGATAAGCTATTACTTCTTCGCCGCTCTCAAAATCCGGTTCCGAAACAATTTCCAAAAGAGGCACTCCGCATCTGTTGTAGTCAACAAGGGTGCAGTCATCCCAAGGGTCGTGTATAAGCTTTCCAGCGTCCTCTTCCATATGAATTTCCTTTATTCTTATTGCCTTTTTAACGCCGTTAACTTCTATATCAATGTGCCCGTTTTGACATATAGGCAGATAAAGCTGTGATACCTGATAGGCCTTTGGAAGGTCAGGATAAAAATAGTTTTTGCGGTCAAATTTGTTGTACTGCGTAATTGTGCAGTTAGTGGCAAGTCCCGTTCTTATGGCATATTCCACAACCTGCTCGTTTAAAACGGGAAGTGAGCCGGGCATACCCGTGCATACCTCGCACACGTGAGTATTAGGTTCTCCTCCGAACTCTGTTGAGCAGGAACAGAAAATTTTTGTTTTGGTTGAAAGCTCGCAATGAACCTCAAGACCCATAGTTGTTAAAAATTCCATTGCTTACGCCTCCTTTGATACTTTTAATACAGGTTTTTTTGTGTGGTAATCGGTTTCCTGCTGGAATGAGTAAGCTATGTTCATTATATTGTTTTCACTGAAAGCCTTTCCGGTAATTTGAAGGCCAACAGGAAGGCCTTCTTTGTCAAATCCGCAGGGAATAACTATTGACGGAAGTCCGGCAAGGTTTACCGACACGGTGTAAATATCGCCAAGATACATTTTAAGCGGGTCGCTTAAGTTTTCTCCCATTTTAAGAGCTGTTGTTGGAGCGGCCGGACTTAAAATAGCGTCATATTTTTCAAATGCCCTGTCGAAGGCATTTTTAATTACGGCCTTAACCTTAAGGGCTTTTTTATAGTAAGCGTCATAATATCCGCTTGAAAGAACGAATGCGCCTATCATAATGCGGCGTTTAACCTCTATGCCGAAGCCATCGCTTCTTGTTTTATTGTAAAGGTCTGTAAGGTCTTCAAACTCGGGAGTTCTGAATCCATATTTAACACCGTCATATCTTGAAAGATTTGAACTTGCCTCTGCGCATGCTATTATATAGTAGGCCGGTATGGCGTAATCAATTTCGGGCATGTTAAATTCCTCAACAATGGCCCCCATTGACTCAAGTTTTTTGGCGGCCTCAAGAACTCTGTCTTTAACGTCCTTTTCAAGCCCTTTCGAGAAATACTCCGCAGGAATTCCTATTTTTTTGCCTTTAACATTATTTTGAAGATTAAATTTAAGAGGTTCCTGATTAACGGATGTACTGTCTTTTTTGTCGTGTCCCGAAATTATTGAAAGAACCTCGGCAACGTCCTCAACATTTTTTCCCACAGGACCAATTTGGTCAAGAGACGAAGCGTAAGCAAGAAGGCCATATCTTGAAACTGTGCCGTATGTGGGTTTAATTCCCGTAACTCCGCAGAAGGAAGCCGGCTGTCTTATGGAACCGCCTGTATCGGAACCAAGGGTATAGTAGGCTTCATCTGTAGCCACCGCAACCGCTGAGCCTCCCGATGAACCTCCGGGAACGCGGTTTTCTCCCCATGGGTTAACCGTTGGGCCATAAAAAGATGTTTCCGTTGTACTGCCCATGGCAAACTCGTCCATGTTAAGCTTGCCAAGCAAAACCGCTCCGGCGTCTTCAAGTTTTTGAACAGCCGTTGAGTTATAAAACGGTTTAAATCCTGTAAGTATTTTTGACGCCGCCGTTGTTAATATGCCCTTTGTGCACATGTTGTCTTTAACAGCCATTGGAACGCCTGCTAAGGGAGATGTATATGTTCCGTCATCAATGCCCTTTTGAACAGCTTCTGCGCGTTTCATTGCCTCGTCGGCGCAAACAGTTATAAATGCGTTATAGTTTTTGTCAGTTTTCTCAATATTTTCAAGAGCGGCCTTTGTTATCTCGGCCACGCCTATTTCTCTGTTTTTTATCAGTTTTCCCGCCTCAAGTGCGGAAAGCTTACTTAAATCCATTTTGGCACCTCCTGCTTATTCAAATGTTTTTGGAACCTTAAACGCCCCGTCCTTTTTATCAGGAGCGTTAAGGAGTATATCGTCGCGGTCTTTAGACGGCATTACTTCGTCTTTTCTAAAAACATTTTTAACAGGAAAAGCATGGCTCATAGCCTCTATCTCAGATGTATCAAGCTGATTAAGAGTATCCATGTAATCTATAATTTTGTTTATCTCGTTTTTGGCGCTTTCTCTTTCGTCGTCACGCAGCTTAAGGCGCGCCAGCTCGCTGATATAATCTATCATTTCATCGTTTATCAACATTTAAGCTCAGCTCCTTCTAAACTTTAAATTAAGGCACAAGTCTTGTCATATCCCTTGGGAACAGGGAAGTATATCTAACATTAGGCTCGTCTATAAGACGGGCGCAAAGTCTTTCAAGACCCATTCCTATGCCTCCATGAGGCGGCATTCCGTATTTATGAATCATAAGATAGCTTTCAAAATCTTCAGGGTTAAGATTTTTTGAAATCATTTTTTTAACTTGTTCGTCATAGTCGTGTATTCTTTGTCCGCCTGTGGCAATCTCAAGCCCTCTGAACAAAAGGTCGAAACTTAATGTGAATTTAGGGTTTTCCGGGTCGTCCATTGCATAAAAAGGACGCTTTTTAACAGGATAATGGGTTACAAAAACAAAGTCGCTGTTATATTTTTCTTTGAACAGTTTTGATATAAGCTGTTCCTCCTCTGGCTCAAGGTCGTAAGGGTCCTTTATTTTTCTGTTATACTCTGCGGCTATCATTTCCTTAGCGTCTTTAAATTTTACGCAAGGTATCTCGTCGAATTCAGGAAGAACGACATTGAGCATTTTAACTTCTTTGGCGTACTCGTTTTTAAGGGTTGAAATCATGCTTTTTACGGCTCCTGTTTCAACTTCCATTATTTCCCTGAAATCTTTTATAAATCCCATTTCAAAGTCAAGGCCGACATACTCGTTAAGATGTCTTGTAGTGTTGTGCTTCTCGGCCCTGAATACGGGGGCCACTTCAAAAACCTTTTCATAAACCCCAACAAGGGTTTGCTTATAAAACTGTGGGCTCTGAGCCAGGAAAGCCTTTTTGCCAAAGTAGTCAAGCTTAAATATGTTTGCTCCGCCTTCTGCGCCTGTGGCCACTATTTTAGGAGTGTGTATTTCTGTAAAACCATTGTCCTCCATGTATTTTCTGAATCCCTTAACAATGCCCTCCTGTATTTTAAACACAGCCCTTTTTTGATTGTTTCTAAGGGTAAGCGGACGAAGTTCTATATCCTTTTCAAGGGAAAGGCCGAGTTTTCTTTTGGATATATTTATGGCCGGCTCATCATGAGGTTTTGTAATAACATCTATTGTTTCGGCGTGAATTTCAAAGCCGTTTGGGGAACGGTCGTCCTTTTTAAGAGTTCCCTCCACCTCAACGGAATACTCGCAGCCTATATCCGACAGGTCAAACTTGCTTATGCCTTTTTCGTATACGCATTGAACAAGTCCGTCCCTTTTCCTTAATATTATAAACGCGAAATCACCCATCGGCTTAATTGAGTAAATCATACCGTGGGTTTTTACTTTTTCGCCTTCATTTTTGGATACAAGTTCCTTTATTTCCATATCGTCAGACAAAATTTTACCTGAAACTGTTTCCATTTTTGTATCTCTCCTTAAATAAAATTGCTCACAGGCATATTATAGCTTAAAAGCTAAAAATCACCTAATAAACCTATCTTATAACAATATCATAACTTTGATTCAAAATCAACTTTATAAAAAGCAAATATCTTAAAAATAAG
>CAJFUS010000210.1 GCA_904420235.1 Candidatus Neoanaerotignum tabaqchaliae | reverse complement strand
TGTTAAGCTGACTTGTACTAATAGGCCGAGGGCTTGACCAAAGGAAGTAAGATTTCGAGAAACTCTTTATTCACTTTTGAGTGTGCAGACGTGCCGATGTGGCTCAATTGGCAGAGCAGCTGACTTGTAATCAGCAGGTTAACGGTTCGAGTCCGTTCATCGGCTGTATTTTAATATCGCGGGATAGAGCAGTTCGGTAGCTCGTCGGGCTCATAACCCGAAGGTCGTTGGTTCAAATCCAGCTCCCGCAATTTATGTAAAACCGCTTAAATCCTTAGTTTTTAAGGTTTTGGCGGTTTTTTTGTTGTATAACGAAAACTACCCGCTTAGCGGGTAGTTTTGGTTTATAATGTCAATTCAAAATTTATAATTGATTTTATTAAAAATTTTGATGATGAAATTTTCAAATAAAATATTGACAAAATAGAGTTTTATATTTATACTTCAATTTAATTAATGTTTTTGTAACTTATTTCAGCGCCATTTATGTGGCATATTTATAAATTTTGTAAGGAGATAATACTAATGCTTAATTTTAATTTTGCCATAGTCATTATTAGCATTATTAACCTCATCATTATTGATGAGGCTATTTGTGTTGATAAAAAGCGGTTTGGCAAATTTAAAATGGCACTGGTTTAAAACACTAATATAACCTTAAAGCCGTATCAGCCAATCGCTGATACGGCTTTTTTGTTTAACATGGAATGTAAAAAGTATACTGTTTGAAAGGAGTTTTTATATGCGACTTAAGGGCTGTGACGTAATAATGGAGGTTCTTTGCGAGCAAGGAGTTAATACGGTTTTTGGTTACCCGGGAGGGCAGGTTTTAAATATATATGATTCCCTTTACAGATATAAAGACCGAATTCATCATGTGCTTACGGCCCATGAGCAAGGAGCTTCCCATGCCGCTGACGGATACAGTAGAGCCAGCGGAAAAGTAGGCGTTTGCATAGCAACAAGCGGCCCTGGGGCTACGAACCTTATAACTGGTTTGGCAACAGCAAAGGCTGACTCAATACCTGTTGTAGCCATCACCGGAAATGTACCCATGGAGCTTATAGGAACAGACAGTTTTCAAGAGGTTGACGCCATAGGGTTGTCGATACCAGTAACAAAGCACAGCTTTCTTGTAAAATCGGTTGAAACATTGGCTGATATACTTAGAGAAGCTTTTAGAGTGGCTAAAAGCGGAAGGCCAGGCCCTGTGCTTGTAGACATTCCTAAAAATGTCCAAATTGAGGAAGTTGAGTTTGAAAACAGGCCGGCTGTTGAGAAAACAGAGGAACCAGAGCCCAGTATGGAACTTCTTTCAAAGGCTGTTGAACTTATAAATAAAAGCGAAAGGCCACTTATTTTTTGTGGCGGCGGAGTTATAAACGGCAACTGTTCGGAATTCATAGAGCCCATTGCGGAAAAAGCCGACGCTTTTGTTTCATTTTCAATGATGGGGCTTTCGGCTATGGACTGTGATAGCCCAAGGCATTTGGGAATGAACGGAATGCACGGCAGATATGCCGCTACTAAGGTATTTACAAGGGCTGACGTTGTTATAGCGGCCGGAGTAAGATTCAGCGAACGGGCTACAGGAAATAAAATGAAATTTGCTCCGGGAGCAAAAATAATACATCTTGATATAGACCCAGCGGAGCAGGGGAAAAATATAGATGCTTTTCTTCAAATAGCCGGAAATCTTAAATCATCACTTAAATATATACTTGACAATATTGATGAGAAGAAACATGAAGCTTGGAGTGATGAGGTCAACAAGTTTAAAACAGAAGAAGCAGCCGGAGCAAAAAAATCGGAGTGTATGATGCCTTGGGATGTTATAAGAACGGTTAACAAAAAAGCTGGTCCTGACACAAACATAGCCACTGATGTAGGTCAGCATCAAATGTGGGTTGCTCAATATTATAAATTTAAAAAACCGAGAACTCATTTTACAAGCGGCGGCCTCGGAACAATGGGATATGGAATGGGAGCCTCAATAGGAGCTTCACTGGCGAACAAAAAACGGACAGTGCTTTTTACAGGTGATGGAAGCTTTGGAATGAACCTTAATGAGCTTGCCACAGCCGTTGTTGAAAAACTTCCTATAACGGTTGTTATACTTAACAATAAGCGTCTTGGAATGATACGCCAGTGGCAGAGTTTGTTTTTTGAAAAAAGATTTATGGCAACCGTTCCAGACAGGAAAACGGATTTTGTTAAACTTGCTGACGCCTTTGGAGCTAAGGGATTTAGAGCTTTTAATGTAGATGAACTTGAAAGAGCTCTTGATGAGGCATTTAGTGTAAACACACCATGTGTTATAGAATGCATTGTGCCGGAGGAGGAAAACGTTCTGCCGATGGTTCCTCCAAACGGTTCTGTTGAAAACATAATATTATCTTAAATATCGGTTTTAAAGGAGGATATAAATTATGAATGAGAAATTTTCGGTGTCTATACTTGTTACAAATCAGCCGGGAGTTATGACAAGAATTGCGTCCCTTTTCAGCCAAAGAGATTTTAATGTAGATACATTTACGTCGGGAAAAACAGAAAATAATAAATATGCCAGAATAACCATAACGGCCAGCGGAGACAGCCGCAAAAAAGACCAGATGCTTAAACAGCTTTCAAAGCTCTATGATGTTAAAAAGGTTGAACTTATGCACCCTGAAAACACTATACTTAGGGAACTGCTTATAGTAAAAATAGGGGCTACCGGAGAAAAGCTTAGAGAAGTGCTGGACGCTTCATCGGTTTTCAGAAGTAAGGTTGTTGATATGTCTCCAGGTTCTGTGTGCGTTGAGCTTACAGGCGAGACAAGCAAAATAGACGCATTTCTAAACTATATAAAGGATTATGACATACTTGAGTTTTGCCGCACAGGTCTTATAGCCGTTGAAAGAGGCAAAAAATGTCTTACGGACGATGTGCCCGGAATTAAAACAGCATAATTATTTTTATTAAAATACAAATAAAACTAAAAAAGGAGAATGATAATTATGGCTAAAATGTATTATGAAAGCGATGCAAAGAGGGAATTTATAGCGGATAAAAAGGTAACAATAATAGGCTATGGCAGCCAAGGTCACGCCCATGCCCTTAATCTTAAGGATAACGGAGTTGATGTTACGGTAGGACTTTATGAAGGCTCAAAAAGTAAAAAAAGAGCTGAGGAAGCCGGACTTAAAGTTAAGAATACAGGCGAGGCGGTAAAAGATGCTGACGTTGTAATGGTTCTTGTAAATGATGAGATACAAGCTAAGCTTTACAATAATGAAATAAAGCCAAACCTTAAAAAAGGCGCTACCCTTGCTTTTGCTCATGGATTTAATATACATTTTGGACAGATAGTTCCTCCAAGTGACGTTGATGTTATAATGGTTGCCCCTAAAGCTCCCGGACATACTGTAAGAAGCCAGTTCCTTGAAGATTTCGGCGTTCCAATGCTTATAGCCGTATATCAGGACGTAAGCGGTCACGCTAAAGACATTGCACTTGCTTATGCCGACGCCATAGGAGGAACAAGAGCCGGAGTGCTTGAGACAACATTTAAGGAGGAAACGGAAACAGACCTTTTTGGTGAGCAGGCTGTATTATGCGGCGGTGTATGTGCCCTTATGAAAGCCGGATTTGACACTCTTGTAGAAGCCGGATACCAGCCAGAAAGCGCCTATTTTGAGTGTATGCATGAAATGAAGCTTATTATAGACCTTGTTGTTAAAGAAGGAATGGGCTTTATGAGAAACTCCATAAGTGACACTGCCGAATATGGAGATTACACAGCAGGCCCTAAGATTATAACAGAAGAAACAAGAAAAGCCATGAGAGGAATACTTGCCGACATTCAGCAAGGCAATTTCGCTAAAGACTGGATACTTGAAAATCAAGCCAATCGTCCTCACTTCAACGCTATGAGAAGGATTCAGAAGGAGCACCTTTCAGAGAAAGTTGGCGCCGAGCTTAGAAGCCATATGAGAATGAAATAAAAATTATATAGTTGGAAGGGGAGAATTTTACATATGAAAAGCGATTCCGTAAAAAAGGGCCTTGACAGAGCCCCGCAAAGGTCGTTATTTAACGCCCTTGGATTTACAGAGGAGGACATGCAAAAGCCTCTTGTTGGCATTGTAAGTTCATATAACGAGATTGTTCCGGGGCACATGAATATAGATAAAATTGTGGAAGCCGTAAAAATAGGCGTTGCCATGGCTGGCGGAATGCCGGTTGTTTTTCCGGCCATAGCCGTTTGTGATGGAATAGCAATGGGCCATGTGGGTATGAAATACTCCCTTGTTACGAGGGAGCTTATAGCCGACTCAACAGAGGCAATGGCTATTGCCCATGCTTTTGATGCCCTTGTTATGGTTCCAAACTGCGATAAAAATGTTCCCGGACTTCTTATGGCGGCTGCCAGAATTAACGTGCCTACAGTTTTTGTAAGCGGCGGACCTATGCTTGCCGGACGTGTAGGCGGGGAGAAAACAAGTCTTTCAAGTATGTTTGAGGCTGTAGGAGCATATCACGGCGGAATTATAGACGAGGAAAAACTGCTTGAGTTTGAACATAAGGCATGCCCAACATGCGGTTCCTGCTCCGGAATGTATACGGCCAACAGCATGAACTGCCTTACTGAGGTTCTTGGAATGGGTTTGAGAGGAAACGGAACAATACCGGCCGTTTACTCTGAAAGGCTTAAGCTTGCCAGACACGCCGGAATGGCTGTTATGGAGCTTCTTAAAAAAGATATAAGGCCAAGAGATATAATGACTAAAGAAGCCTTTATAAACGCTCTTACAATAGATATGGCCCTTGGCTGTTCAACAAACAGCATGCTTCATTTGCCTGCCATAGCCCACGAGTGCGGAATTGAACTTAGCCCTGAGGTAGCTAACGATATAAGTAAAAAAACGCCTAACTTGTGCCATTTGGCTCCGGCCGGACACTCTTATATAGAAGAACTTAACGAGGCCGGCGGAATTTATGCCGTTATGAATGAAATAAATAAATTGGGTCTTTTGAATACAGACTGCATTACATGTACGGGAAAAACCGTTGGAGAGAACATAAAGGGTGTGGAAAACAAAAATCCGGATATTATACGCCCTGTAAGCAATCCTTACAGCAAAACCGGAGGCATAGCCGTTTTAAAGGGCAACTTGGCTCCAGATTCCTGTGTTGTAAAACGTTCAGCCGTTGTGCCTGAAATGCTTAAGCATGAAGGTCCAGCAAGAGTATTCGACTGCGAGGAGGATGCTGTTGAGGCCATAAACGGAGGAAAGATAAATCCTGGCGATGTTGTTGTCATACGCTATGAAGGACCTAAGGGCGGACCTGGAATGAGAGAAATGCTTACTCCTACATCTGCCATAGCCGGAAGAGGCCTTGGAGAGACTGTAGCCCTTGTTACGGACGGACGCTTTAGCGGCGCCAGCAGGGGAGCATCCATAGGACATGTATCGCCGGAGGCCGCTGTTGGAGGCAACATAGCATTAATAGAGGAAGGCGATATTATAAAAATTGATATAGACAACAACAGCATAAACATAGATGTTTCAGATGAAGTATTAGCGGAAAGAAGGAAAAACTGGAAGCCGAGAGAGCCTAAAATAACAACGGGATACCTTTCAAGATATGCCAGCCTTGTTACATCTGGAAACAAGGGAGCTGTTTTAGAGTCTAAAATATAATATAGCTAAAGGTTTATGTTTCTTATCTTCGGAAAGATTCTGAAAAAATATATACTACTATTTTTCTTTTAGACAAGTTTTTTTACTGTATTAGAGGAAAAATCAGTTTAAAGCAAGAAATACCGGCGCACCGTTTTTATCTTGTGCGCCGGTATTTTAGGTTTATTGATAAAGATAACTTGCTGACATTTCCAAATAATTTTCACCTGTATAACTTGGAAAGTTTTCTTTCATTGCCGTAATGAAATCCTTAGAGTTTTCGCTGCTTTCAGCCAATTCCATTGCCTTTTCTATATATAATATTTTTTCTGTTACGGCGTCCTGACCTTCAGGCGAAGAATGGGCAGATAAAATCATATCATATCCGGCATTTTGATAGCCTTTAAGAATCTCAAGCATAGAGTTCATATGTTCAACGCTGGTTAATATAG
>CAJFUS010000209.1 GCA_904420235.1 Candidatus Neoanaerotignum tabaqchaliae | reverse complement strand
TAAAATCTCCTTGTATATTATGTTTTTCCTATTGTCAAATATTGCTATCTAAACATTATAACCCATTGATTAAATAATAACAAGTAAAAAACAACGGCAGAATAATACACCGCCGTTGTTTTCATATTTTTTATTTACCCCATTCGGGATCATTTAAAATGTCTTTATACCACTCAATATAAAGTTCTGGACGCCAGTCAGTAGAATTTATTTCGTCATTTTTCATATAAAGGTTCCAATCAGAAACATTATCAGCAAGAGCAAGGTCTACTGTAGCTGTAAATACTTCTTCTTCATCTCCGCCTTCAGCATGAAACGGTTTTCCGGCATAATAATGCACATCGCTTAAATGTGTTGACGGCCCTATAATACTGCTTCCGCCAACCGCAAAATTATAAGCCCCTTTTCCCGCAACTCCGGCACTGGCTATAAATATGTTATTAGCAATAACGTTTGCCTCAAGTGTAACCCTGCACATATCCCCTGGAACTTCTTCTTTACATACAATAGTAGGATTGAGATATAGTCGAGCTCCTTTTGCTCTTGCATATCTTATAACTTCTGGAAAGAAGTATGAGTCATAACATATGCCCACACATATGGGGCCCCATGGAGTATCAATAATAAGAGGTTCATTTCCTCTTCTTGCCCAAAATACCTCCTCTTTGGGAAGATGTATTTTTCTATATTTGCCTATAACACCCTGTGGGCCACAGGCAGCTATTGTATTATATACTTCTCCGTCGTCTCCTAACTCTGTCATTCCAAAAACAACATAAACTCCATATTTTTTTGTTAATTCAGCCACTTTGTTTGAACTTGGCCCAGGTATAGGTTCTGATAGCCTTACCTGCATTTTATTTTTTCTTTCTTTAACATCACGCTCATTTTCATACCCTACAAGCGCAGTTTCGGGAAATACTATAATATCACTTCCTCTTCGTGCCAAACAATCAACATAATCACAGATACGTTTTAAGTTTTCTTCTTTATTTCCCCAAACAATCTTAAAATTCACAACAGAAATATTAGCAACACTTTTTTCATAAACTTTGTTATTAGTATATCCCATTTATAACCCTCCCCTTATTATTTAGTTGGGAAATATATTTCCATTTCATCGTCAGTAAGATCTTGTTTTGTGAATGCGGATGTTACAAAAAATAAAATTACAGATATTATCACAGCCGGCACACTAGCATCTATATCACCTAAAGGAATTACAGTTTTACAAAGAAGAAATACTATAAACCCTCCTATGGAACTAGCTAAGGCCCCTGCCTTATTGCCCTTTTTGTAAAACAAACCTCCAATAATGGGCATTATAAATACAGCTTCAAGTCCTCCAGTAGCAAATAAGTTAAGATATGTTATAAGTGAAGGCGGATTAACGGCTATTGCAAAAGCTATTGCAGAAAAAACAATTGTGGCTATTCCAGTATATAACTTATATCTCTTTTCATTCTCAGAATTATTTAAAAACTCAGGATTCATTTTTTCTTTGCTGTGCAACCAAATATCCTTAACGGCAGATGAAACACAGTTTACAAGAACTCCGGCTATTGTGCTCATTACAGCAGCCATACAACCGGCTATAAATAATCCCGCCAGAACCGGCGGCATATACATTGTTGCTACTGTTGGAACAACAGAATCAGAGGTAGGCACTGTATTAGGTTCGATAAAAGCTCTTGAAAGCCCGCCGCAAAAATGTGTTATAAGCATTATGAATCCAAGCACAATAGTACTTACTATCATAGCATTATGAAGACTTTTTGAGTTTTTAAAGGACATATTCCTAACGGCTGTTTGTGGAAGCCCAACACAGGCATATCCAACAAGCATCCAAAAACACATTGTATAAATTTTGCTCTGTCCATCATGAGCAGCCTCTGCCCAATGCGGCATAGCAGCATCAAGATTGGCTTTTATGTTCCACATTCCTCCGCCGGCATGCACTACACATATAAGAAGTACACAGGCTCCCGCACACATTACAACTCCCTGAATGGCATCACCTATTGCAACGGCCTTAAAACCACCTATTGCTGTATATATAACAATAACAACTGTAAATATAATAAGGCCGGTTAAATAAGGAATACCAGTTACGGCAGACAAAAGTATTGAGCCTCCCATAAGATTTGCTACCATTATGGCCTCAAAAAAAACTATCATGGCTATAACCGCAACCCACACCAAAAGTTCTGAATGAAACCTATGTCTTAGATAATCCGGTATTGTAACAGCATTTATCTTTCTTGCAACAATATTAAATTTTTTCCCAAAGCTGCCGAGTATAAGAAATGTAAGAGGCACCTGTATCATTGCTAAATATACCCATGAAAGACCCTGAGAATAGGCAATTCCAGGACCGCCAAAATATGAACTGGCTTCATAATATGTAGCTATTGTTGTCATAGCAAGCACAAAGCCGCCTAAAGAACGTCCGCCTATAAAATAGTTTTTTGAAAAACGATGCTTTTGTGTTCCAGTATTCGCTGCCATTTGTCTATTCCCAACTTTTAAAGCCAGCCATATGCAAAGCAACAAATATAATGTTACTGGTATAAGCATTTGAATTTGTTTAGCGGTCATAAGTTACTCCCCCTTCATATCTTCATTTTCTGCAGATTTTACGTCAGCTTCTTCCCCAAGGTCAAAATCTTTAAAAAATGCTTTAACTACAATCCAAACAGCAGCTATACATAAAAGCCACCCCACAATGCTGCTCAGCACAAACCACAGCGGCAAACCAAAAACCCATGTATCATTTCCAGCTTCCCAAAGGCCGAAACCCATAAAATACCACCATGCGGCATATCCGGTAAAAACAATTAAAGTAATTACTGCTTCCTTATTGCATTGCTTATATTTTTCTTTTTCGGTCCAATGTTTCATCTCTTTCATGATTCTTCCCCCTTTTATAATAGTTTTTAGTTTATTCACTGTTAAATTTATTATACTAAAATACTATCATTCTGTCAATATAAACATAGGATATTAGTATAATAGTATTTTATGATTATAGTATTATAAAATTTATCATGTTCCAATTAATACAATTTCTGCAAACAAAAAAGTCTTTCAAGCAAAAAAAGCCTTTTTTAAATATATTATGGCAACAAACACAAATAAATACAAAAATCACTTATACTCTGCTTATAAATGAAACTGTAATACATAGTAGCTGCTAATCGCCTGATACAACTTTTCTGATAATATAAGACACTTTTAAAAAAGTCTAATTCGAACACTAAACATTTGACATTTTTAAATTTTATAAATTCAAAAACATTAAAAAGCCGTTTCACATTTAAAATTCTGCTTAATAACACAAAAACAGCCGGATAATATCCGGCTGTTAATTTTAGAATTTATTCTTACACTAAAGAAATCATTTTTTCGGTCAAATCGTCCAAGTTCTCCTTTTCATCGGCTAAAACAATATCAAGATATTCATACTGTCTTTCAAGCGCACCTTCAAGAGTATCGATTGCTTCTGTATAATCCACATTTTCTTTTCCATAATTCTCGCCTAAAAAGCTTATTACGTCATAAAGATTTTCACATGGATTTATTATAAGGCCTTCTCCCCAAGTTCCGGCCGAATTGTTAATCACCCTGCTTATCTGGAAATTATAGGCTTCTTTGCTGAAATCATATGCGTACCAGTTGTAATCCACGTTATATAAATATTCATCATAAGCCAAATCGCCGTTACCGTTTTTCAAAGCCTCAACAGCAGCCTCAAGAGCCTCTATGTTATTCTGACACTGCTCCGTTGGGAATATTATATCACTTTCCCACGAGAGCGTCACAAAATTCTCTCTTATACTGCGGAAAATATCAGCTGTTTTTTTGTTGAACTCGGTAGTATTTTCAATTTCACCGCTTTTTATCTTACTGTCAAGAGCGGCCGCAGCTGCCTTAGCGTTTTCAACGGCGTCATATATTGCGTGTTCCTCGTTTATTATATCCTTGTTAAGACTTTCCTCCAAAGCGGTTATTTCTGCTGTAAAGTTTAACGGACGCACTTCCGATTCGTCAAGGCGCAAAAGAATGTTAGTAAACAGCTCATGAACCATTTTAAATACCTCTGGATTATATCCATATTCTTTGCTATCCATTGATGAATGGTATATATTCTTCTCATAGTTGCTGTTTTCATAATCAACGTCAGAAGCCACTATAGCCGCTATTCCCGCTTGTGAGTAAGAGAAATCTTCTGTTCCAGTTGATGTAGGCGATTTTATTTCCACATTATATTGAGGATACCTTTCCATAACATCCTTAATGGCTTCCTCAGTAAAATCATTAAGCTCATATACTGTGGCAATAGCAAAGTCTTTTTGGCCGCTTATAGGATACATTCCGTCCACATTAAGAAGAGCGAAGGCTGTATCCGCCCATTCAGGATGAATATTTGTAATTTGCTCATAAGCGCCTTTGGCCCAGTCATATTCTGTGTTGCTCTTTCCCCATTCCTCAGCTCCGTGGCATATAATTCTTATGGTTTTTTCCGGCTCATAGCCACTGTCTTTAATTGCTTTAGCTATACCCAATACTGTAGCAACTCCAGAAGCATCATCATAAGCCGAATGGAAATATCCGTCATAATGAGCTATAAGCATTATTGTTTCATCGCTTTTCCCAGGAATTTCTCCCCATATATTTTGTGAAACGCCGTCTTTCTCAACTACACTTTTAACATCAAAAGTTATCTGAGCTTGGCCACCGTTTTCATCTATAAGTCCCTTTAAACGCTCAAATCCCTGCTTGTCTATGGCAAAAGCCGGAGCATAGTCGGGACCGCATATATCCTGTACGCCTATGGTTGTATCGTTATATTGGGCATATCCTGCATAGTTATAGGCTATAACTGCTTTCGCTCCATTAAGGTAAGCCTCATAAGCCGGATGATTAATCCACCATTCATTATATTGGTCAATTTCTATTAACGCTATCTTACCCTCAACGTCAATGCCCTCAAAATCGGCCGCTGTGCCCTTCCCGCAATATACAATGCTTACAGGCTCCATATCGCAAATAAGATTTGTAGCATATCCGCCAAGAGATATATAATCATTTTCGTCAAAATATATTCTTGCTTTTTCAAATGTCCATGTATCGCACGTAAAAGTATCCACAGTAACATTTGAAAGACCTATCTCGTTCATTGTTGAACGTATAAAATCTGCCGCCTCTTTTTCTGCCGGGCTTCCCGCACTTCGGTTGCCCACATCAGCGTTATCACCTAAAGATGATATTTTATCCATCACCTGTTCTGAAAAATCTGTGTCTATGTAACTGAAAATGTCCTTAGTTTCATTATTTGTACTTATCGTTTCTGTTTCAGCCTGTTCTTGTTTTAAGCTTTCTTCCGTAACAGACTCAGTATTAGAAACGTTTTCATTTGCCGCCTCAACTGTTTTAATAACCTGCCCTGGGAATATAATATCCGGATTTTCAATAGAATTAATCTCAGCAAGTTTCATAAAAGTGGTGTTGTAAGCCTGAGCTATGGCCCAAAGGGTATCACCCTTTTTAACTGTATACTCCTGCTGCGAAGCCATTGCACTAAAGGACGAGCCCAACACGGCAGCCCCCGCTAAAATAATGGAAATAAACCTTTTTTTCAATTACATTCTTTGCCCCCTTTAGAAATTATAAAAATAATAATAGTTATATTATCACCCCGATAATCGGGAAATAACCAATGAAAAAAGGCTAAAAAGTTTACAAATACTAAACACAATTATCATTCCTAATAAACTGATATATATTATACATATTGTTGGAAAAAATGCAATATAAATTTATCAAAAAATTTCTTATACCGTTTATACCGTACATTGCCTGTAAACTGATTTTTGTAAATATTTATTTTCAAAAGCAATATTGCGTTTATATATGTTTAATATTATAAGCTAATTGGATTTTTCCGTTATTAAAATTTCGCCGGAATATATAACTATGCTTCAATGTAAAATATAATTTTTATATCTTTTGTTCTTCAATTATATACCTGCAAGTTTACTGTTGTACTTCACTTTCAGAAATAAATTTATAAAACTTAAGGCAGCAAAAAAGGCTTCCCTTTCGGGAAGCCTTAATTATTTTTAATTATTGAACTGATTTTTCAGCGTTGTATTTCTTAAGAGCCTCTGTAAGCTTTGGAAGGATAACTTTAACATCGCCTACAATACCAAGGTCCGAAACTTGGAAAATAGGTGCTGTGTCGTTCTTGTTAATAGAAATAACAAGGTCTGAGTTTTCCATACCAGCAACGTGCTGAATAGCTCCGGAAATACCGCAGGCAAGGTAAAGGTCAGGTCTAACTGTCTTTCCTGTTTGTCCAACCTGCATTTCAGGTTTAGCCCACTCGCAGGCAGGGTCGTCAACATTAGCTCTTGAAGATGAAACCTCTCCGCCAAGCTCATCAGCGCAGGCTCTAAGCATAGCGTATCCGTCTCTTCCAACTCCACGTCCGCCTGATACAAGAACCTTAGCTTCTGTGATGTCAACGGCCTTTTTGTCAGCCTTAACAACCTCAAGAATCTCAACGTTCATGTCAGCGTCTGTAAAATCAACGTTCATTTCAATAAGCTCGCCTGTTCTGCCAGGAATCCTGTCAATCTTCTTCATAACGCCAGGACGTACTGTAGCCATCTGAGGAACTGTTCTTGGGCACATAAGAGTAGCCATAATGTTTCCACCGAAAGCAGGACGTGTCATAAGAAGACCTCTTGTAGGGTCTGGATTGCCAAGGGCAATTTCTTTCTGAATTTCTTCCTCTGTTTTAACCATTCTTAAGCCTGTGCAGTCGGCTGTAAGTCCTGTTTTAACACGGCTTGCAAGCCTTGGGGCAACATCACGTCCAATTGATGAAGCGCCAAAAAGCATAATGTGCGGCTCGCATTCTTTGCAAACCTGAGCAAGAGCTTTTGTATATGGCTCTGTAACATACTCTTTAAGATATGGGCTGTCAATTAAAATTACCTTGTCAGCGCCAAACTCAAATAACTTATTAACCTCGCCTTTAATGTTGCTGCCCATTAATACAGCAACTACATCTTCTTTAAGGTCTTCTTTTAATCTTGTAGCCTCTCCAATAAGCTCAAGACCAACATTCTGAACTTTACCGTTTCTTTGTTCAACTGCTATATAAATACCTTTACTCATCGTAGGGTTCTCCTCCTTGTTTTATATATTCAAACTAAGATAAATTAGATAATGTGCTTAGCTTCAAGTTTTTCCATAATAGCCGCAACAGCCTGCTCGGCAGATACGTCTTTAAGGATTGTGCCAGCTCCCTTAACCTCTTTAGTAAATGATTTGTAAACATTTGTAGGTGAACCCTTCAAACCTATCATGTCAAGCTCAAGGTCATCTTTAAGGTCTTCAAATCCAATAATCTTAATTTCGCTTTCATAAGCCTTTACAATTCCGCTTACAGACATATATCTTGGCTTAGCAAGCTCGGCAATAGCTGTAAGAAGGCAAGGTGTTTTAATTTTGATGATGTGGTATCCGTCCTCAAAATGTCTTTTAACAATAATATGGTCGTCAGCGGCCTCTCTAATTTCCTCAACATATGAAACCTGAGGAATTCCAAGTTTCTCGCCAATCTGAGGGCCAACCTGAGCTGTATCGCCGTCGATAGCCTGACGTCCTGTGATTATAACGTCATATCCAATTTTTCTTAAAGCAGCTGCAAGTATTCCGCTTGTGGCGTATGTATCGGAACCGCCGAACTCTCTACCTGAAACAAGAATAGCCTCGTCGCAACCCATAGCAAGAGCCTCTCTTAAAGCAACATCAGCCTGAGGAGGTCCCATTGATATAACAGTTACAGTGCCGCCTACTCTGTCTCTTAACTCAAGAGCAGCCTCAATACCTGTTTTGTCGTCTGGGTTAATGATACTTGGAACGCCGTCCCTTATAAGAGTTCCTGTTTTAGGGTCTATTTTAACTTCTACAGTATCTGGAACCTGTTTAATACATACAACGATTTTCATCTTATAATCTCCTTCCGAAATTTTATTATAGGCAATAAGTTTTTATCAAAGCTTCATTGAACCGGAAATAACCATCTTCATAGCTTCTGATGTACCTTCGTAAATTTCAGTAATCTTAGCGTCTCTCATCATTCTTTCAACAGGATATTCTCTTGAGTATCCGTATCCGCCAAGAAGCTGAACGCATCCGCGTGTAACCTCGTTGGCTACATCTGAGGCGAAAAGCTTGCACATAGCCGCAAGAGGAGCATAGTTTTCATGGTTGTCCTTTGCTGTGGCAGCTCTCCACACCATAAGTCTTGCAGCGTCAATCTTTGTCTGCATCTCGGCAATCTTGAACTGTGTGTTCTGGAATTTAGCAATAGGCTTTCCAAACTGTTTTCTTTCTTTAACATATTTAATAGCCTCGTTAAGGGCTCCCTGAGCTATACCAACGCTCTGAGCGCCTATACCGATACGTCCTCCGGCAAGGGCTGTCATAGCAATTTTGTATCCCTGTCCCTCAGCGCCAAGAAGTCTGTTGGCAGGAACAACAACGTCTTCATAAGCAACCTCGCAGTTTGAAGCGGCTCTGATACCCATACGAGGGATATTGTTTCCTACTGAAACGCCAGGCATTGTTCTGTCAATAATAAAAGCTGACATTCCTTTAGGTCCTTTTGACTTATCTGTAAGGGCGAAAACGATAAATGTATCAGCAAATCCCGAGTTTGTTGTGAATATACTTGTTCCGTTAAGAATGTAGTGGTCTCCTTCTTTTTTAGCCTCTTTCTGAACGCCTGAAGCATCTGTTCCAGCGTTAGGCTCTGTTAAAGCGAAGCAGCCAATTTTGCTTCCGTCAACAAGCGGTCTTAAGAACTCCTGTTTCTGCTCCTCTGTACCGAACTCGTTTATGCAGGCGCAGCAAAGAGATGTATGAACTGATATTGTGATTCCTGTGGAAGCGTCTACCTTTGAAACTTCCTCCATGGCAAGTGTGTATGTAAGAACGTCTGCTCCCGCTCCGCCGTACTCTGTGCTGTAAGGAATGCCGAAGAAATGATACTTCTGCATTTTCTTAACAAGGTCCATAGAGTACTCCTCTGACTCGTCCATGTCCCTGGCAATAGGCCTAATCTCATTTTCCGCAAAATTGTGGAATAATGTACGCTGAAGTTCCTGTGTTTTTGTTAATTTAAAACCTTCCATCTTCAAATCCTCCTATTTGAAAAATTAAAAACTACAGGCTTAAAATTTATTTGCCTGTTTATATTCTGTACAGTTTTGAGGCGGGCAAAGAGCGCCGATAAAAATACCTATTCAAAATAGTTGGCACGCTAAATATTTACCCTAAAAATAAACACACAAAAAACAAGTGTGTTGTAAAATTTAAGAATTTATACCTTAACCATATCAACCGCCTCCACAGCTATTCCTGCCAGATATAAATACCTACAGCATTACTTTATAATCTTGTTATAAATTTGTCAAGAGGAAATTACTTCAAAAGATATTTTTGTGTAATTTCTACAAAGTCTTAAGCAACAAACTTAATTGGATTTATCCCTTTAAAATAAAGAAATAATTTTACTAAACAATTAAATATAGCCTATGCCATCGCAATAAAATTTCATTTTATACATAACACAAAATACCGTATACAATATTCTTTCCTCGTCTTAGATTGTCATATTTCAATACAAACTTAACCGCCTTAAAACATAAATTTAACTTTCCGTTTTTTCTCTCTCACACAAATATGTATTAACAGCCTCAAGATAATCAATAATCCCTCCGCCTCTTATTTTCACTTCATAAATGTCTTCAAAAGCGCTTATGGGTATAGACTTCCTTCCACCGGACACAGACTTTGTCCAATATTTTTCCAAAATCTCAATAGGAAGAAAATAATATTTTCCATACTCCGCCATATGAACAAGCAAAAAAGCCACTCCACCCTGCTGGGAAAATTTCATCATAAACTCAATTTGATGACTGTGTATGTTCTGTATGGGCAGACTTTTTTGGTTAGTTTCCTTAGCGTCAAAACACAGTCCATGGCCCTGCGCTATACCTATATAGTCAACGGTGCTTTGTTTGTCAAAATATGCCAGTGTTATAATTTTTTTCCCGCTGTCAAACTGAACTGGAGTTATTGGTGTAGGTATTTTTTGAACAACAGCCAATCCCATGCTTTTATACCTGTCGTTTGTAAAGTTTATAATTTCCTCAAAAGCGCTTCCTCTTAAGCCTCTTGTGTTCCAGTAGCCCATTTTATTTCTCTCCTTAAAAAACTCAAAGACTCATGAATTACTGAGACAGTTTCATTGTCTTTTTCATTTTTTTCAGCTTCTTTTAAAACATCAATACCCTTATCTTGTTTTTTTAAAGCTACGGCCATTGCCGCCGTTTGCCTAACAAGGGCGCTTTCGCTTTTTAATGCGCCGCATATCATATTAAAGGCATATTCCTCATCATATTTTAAAAGAGCGCATACGGCGTTGCGTTTTATAACTGCGGCTCCTCTCCAGCCCATAGCCGTTTTACCATATTTTTCTTTAAACTGACGGTTTGTTAAGCCAAGTATATGTTCTATTTCCGGCATAGCCTCATTAATATCAATTATCTGCCGCACAGGCTCTGTATTTTTAGCGCACACCTTTTGACACATGTCACAGCCGTAAATATTGATGCCAATCAGCTTCATTTCCTCATAGCTTAAACGTCTTTTCAACTGGGTTATATATGATACACACTTTTCAATTTTAAAGCCCGCTTCATTTAAAGCTCCGGAAGGACAGCTTCTAACACAGAGTCCGCATTTTTCACAGCTAAAATCAGAAAATTCCCTTTCCAATAGAAAATCCGGAAAACAACTTAAATCAATATCAGTTATAATATATCCCAAAAAAACGGTGCTTCCTCCGTTTTTTGAAACAACACAGCCGTTTTTCCCTTTATATCCTATTTTGCATTTTAAGGCCACAGCCCTGTCGCAAAGGGGACCGGTGTCGGAAAAATAAGCATATCTGAAACTAAGGCTTTCACTAAGTTTTTCAGCCAAGCCTTTAAGCAGTTTAGCCATATATATATGATAGTCCTCTCCGACGGCCCCCATTGATATATAACCCCGTATTTTATTATCTTTCTTAAAATTCATATCACAGTTATATTTTACGGCTATGGATATAATGCTTTTCGCTCCCTCAAGGGTTATGTCGGGATTAATTCTTTTTTCAATATCCTGTTCCACAAAGCCTTTAAGAATATCGGCGTTTTTTTCAATGTCGTCCCGTATATAATCAAATCTTTCGGCGCCGCACACTCCAAAATCACAAATCCCATTCTCTTCGGCATATTTTTCTATAATTTCATACAAAACGGACAATAAAACACCGCCTTAATTTAACCCGTAAACCTAAACAGCATTTATAAAAAGCAAATTTCATAATTCTTTAGTAATCTCTCTTTTCAGCAACAAGCTCGCTTAAACGGCTTATGGTAACAAACTCAACGCCCTGCCCCATAAGTTTTGGATACATGCTTTTTATGGCGTTTGCCGTAACAAATCCGCCTTCCGGCCCCACATGGCCGATGGCAATGGCAAAACCATTTTCAATAGCTATTTTTCCGGCTTTTTCAATATTTCCGCACACCACTTCAGAGTCGTCCGTACTGTCAAGGAAAACATCTCTCTTAAATATGTCTACTCCTTTTTCAGCACATACCTTCTCACCAAGGCTTTTTGACGTTGTAACACTGTCAACAAACACTCCGCCTCTTGCGGCCACCTCGTCAATTACCGCTGAAAGGCATCTTTCGTCCTCCATAACTGCGGAACCCATGTGGTTATTCATTCCCGAAGCTCCGTCAACCTTATCAAAAGCGTCCCTTACGGCCGATTTTATGGCCTCGTCTGTCATATCCACAAAAACGCCCTTTTCGCCTACCCACTCCCTTTTTCCCGTAAGACTTTCCATAGGCATATGTATTATGTAATCTTTTCCGGCTTCTTTTATCTTGGCTATGTCTTCGTCTGTGTTAGACGAAAACGGCATTACCGCCGCCGTAAAAGGTATGTCAAGGGCCAGCATTTCCTCTGTTCCTTCGCCGTTATAGCCAAAATCATCTATTATTATGGCTAAATATCCCTTTGTGTTTCCGTCAGCCATTGTAAGTATGCTTTTTTTGTTAAAAACTCCTTTGCCGGCCGCAATAACAACAGCCGCCGCAACCAGAAAAAATGAAACCTTTTTTATTTTTTTCATATTTATAGCAACAAACATAAAATCACCAAATATACTTTTTAATAAAAATATATCCGGCAAAACGCTATATATTCATATTTAGCCAATGTTTTTATATTATTTCATACTCTCCAATTTATTTATGGCCTCCTTAAAGGAATTGAAAATCAAAACCTCTTTAAGTGGCCTTTTATTTGATATTTTCTTATTAATGGCTTCTGTATCCAAATTTGAAATAAAGCTCTCAATGCTGTCGGCAACATAAAAAACATTCATATCGCCGCTTATATAGCACACCGGCTCTGCTTTTCCTAAATATACGGCAGCAAAATATCCGCCGCAGTTGTCATAAGCAAATATCTCCGAATTAGGCACAGTGCAGAATCTGATGTCCGGCTTTTTGCCGCCGCAAAATATAAAATTAACTCCGCATTTTTCAGCAATAAGCTTATAGCCCATGTTGTTTCTTTCAT
>CAJFUS010000208.1 GCA_904420235.1 Candidatus Neoanaerotignum tabaqchaliae | reverse complement strand
GTTTTTCTTAATTTGGGCACAAGTTTTCCAACAGAAGGCCCGGGCGTCTCCGCCCGCATAATGTGCATATTTTCCCCTCCCGTTAAGGGAAGAACAGCGATTATAAATACAAGGACTCCCATTCCACCTATCCAGTGGGTAAAAATGCGCCAAAAAAGCATACCGTTAGACAAATTCTCGACATTCGACAATATAGAAGCTCCCGTTGTTGTAAATCCGGAAACTGACTCAAAAAGAGCGTCTATATACGACGGTATATAACCACTTAAATAAAACGGCATAGACCCTATAAGGCTTAATATAATCCAGCTCATGGCCACTATTATATAGCCTTCTTTGGCATAAAATTTTTTATTGGCAGGCTTTATCCGGCTTAGTATAAAACCCAAAGCGGCACAAATAACAAAACATACGGCAAAATACATCGCGTCAGCCTCGCCGTAAAGCACCGCCACTATAAACGGAGGTATCATAAAAGCTGCGCCAAAATTTATAACTATCCCCAATGTGTGAAAAATAACAGCATAATTCATATCTCAAACTGCCCCTCTGAAATATCGGCAGACAAATTAAATTAATAAGCCCATACAAGAACGATAAACAACATTATAATAAACGGAAATTATGCAAAAAGCTTTATCTCATTTTCCAAATTCAAAACAATTAAATTCTGTGTAAACAATTAAACGTAAATCTTAATACACATGTTTTACTTTTTTTTACTTATTACAAGCATATATAAAATTCACGCACGCCACAACTATGTGCTACTGATACAGGTTTGTCCCAGACAAAAGCCACATTAATAGCAAAGATGTTTCCTGCATATAAATAATGACACGCCTCATGCAAAACATCGCCTAATCCTTTTCAAGCAAAAAAGTAAAATCTTTTTAATAAAAGGCTGTTTTAAACATTTTTATATACACAAATGCCGTTATTTATAAAATTCCAATTTGCCGCCTGTAACCCCCACAAAATATATAATCAAAGTCAGTATACATCTTTTGCCAAAACAGGCAACATTACCGTTTTTTCCACACAGACGGTGTAAAAAGAAGCAAAAGAGGGAATATCTCAAGTCTTCCAGCAAGCATGTCAAATATAAGAACCAATTTTGAAAACGGCGAAAATGCAGAAAAATTACCAGTTGGACCAACAAGGCCAAGACCAGGTCCTATGTTGTTAAATGTTGCAGCAACTGCCGTAAATGTTGTTACAAGGTCAAAATTATCAAGACTGACAAGCACTACGGAAACCACAAACAAAAACATGTATACCGCCAAAAAGACCAATGCCGAATTTAAAACCGTTTTTTCAACCGGTTTTCCATCAAATTTTATTATTTTAACGCTTCTTGGGTGAGCAAGTGTTGAGAATTCCTTTATAATTGATTTTACATATATTATAATTCGGCTTATTTTTATTCCGCCACCTGTTGAACCGGCACAGGCTCCGAAAAACATGACCATTACAAGCAAACTCCTTGAAAACTCCGGCCATAAGTTAAAATCTGCCGTAGCATATCCCGTTGTGGTCATAACTGATGACACGGCAAAAGCTGAGTCATAAAGACTAAGTAAAAATCCTCGCTCTGGAGTATCAATATTTATTGCTATAAGCAAAGCCACAGCCGCAAAAATTCCAAAATAGCATATAACCTCGCTCATTTTAAAGGCGTCTTTAAATTTTCTTTTTAATATAAGAAAATAAAAGCTAAAATTAACGCCAAAAAGAAGCATAAATATTGTTACTATAACGTTTATAGTTACACTGTAGCTGGCCATGGAATCGTTTTTTATGCCAAATCCACCTGTTCCAGCAGTTCCCATAGAAATGCAAACGGCGTCAAAAATTGGCATTTTGTTTATAACAAGAAGCACTATCTGCAAAATTGTCATTGAAAAATATATAGCGTAAAGATAGAAGGCAGTTTTTCTAAGCTTAGGCACAAGCTTGCCAACGGAGGGTCCTGGGCTTTCGGCCCGCATTATATGCATATTCTCTCCACCGGCCAAAGGCAGCACAGCAAGTATAAACACCAGCACTCCCATTCCGCCTATCCAGTGAGTAAAGCTCCTCCAAAAAAGCATGCCATGCGACAACGCTTCAACATCTGTTAATATTGAAGCGCCTGTTGTGGTAAAACCGGAAACCGCCTCAAAAAGAGCGTCTATGTAAGACGGTATGTAACCGCTTAAATAAAACGGCATGGCGCCTACGGCACTAAGTATAATCCAGCTTAGAGAAACTATTATATATCCCTCTTTGGCGTAAAACTTGCGGCTTACAGGCTTTATTTTTCCAAGTGCAGTACCTATAATGGCATAGGCGGCAAAACACATGGCAAAGTACTTTGCGTCTGCTTCTCCATAAAGCAGAGCCACAATAAACGGCGGAATCATAAACGCCGCACTGAAGTCAATTACTATCCCCAACGTATGAAAAATAATAGCGTAATTCATAAATTTACTATTACTCCCTTATTATATCTTTTATATCGTTAAGACCTATTATAGTTGTTACAACAACAACGGAATCGCCTTTTTGTATAACATCTTTTCCAGAAGGTGTAATTATTTTACCGTTTCGGTTTATACAGCATATAAGAATATTCTCTTTTAAATTAAGGTCCATAAGCGGAACGCCTGTAACACTGCTTTCCTCCCGCACTATAAACTCTGAAGCCTCAACATGGTTGTCCATCATTCTGTAAAGAGTTTCAACATTGCTTCCAAAGGAGTTCTGCATTGAGCGCACATATCTTATTATGCCTTCTGCCGTTATATTTTTTGGGCATATAATGCTTCCTATGGGCATATCTGATATTACTTCCTCGAAATCTATTTTATTTATTTTTGTTATTACTTTAGCATTTGACACCTTGTTTGCGTAAAGTGAAAGCATTATATTTTCCTCGTCAAGGTTTGTAAGTGAAACAAAGGCATCGGCATCTTTTATACCTTCCTCGTCAAGCACCCCTCTGTTTGACGCATCGCCGCATATTATCATTGCTTCCGGCAAAAGCTCGCTAAGCTCGTCGCAGCGGCTTCTTTTCTGTTCTATTATTTTAACCTTTATGTGCGAGCGTATAAGACTCTCGGCCAAATAATATGAAATTGTGCCGCCGCCTACAATAAGTACGTTTCTTATTGGTCTTGTTTTTATGCCTATTGACGAGAAAAACTTAAATATTCTGTTTAACGGTATTATGGCCGATACTACATCGCCCTCTTCTATAACGGTATTTCCGTCCGGTATAACGATTTTCTTATCTTTTTTTTGAACAACACATAAAAGGCAGTTCCTTAAAAGCTGGTTTTCTGAAACCTTTATATTTAATATAGGAGAATTATCCGGAACTTTAAATTTAATAAGATTAACTCTTCCTCTTGCGAAAGTATCTATCTCCATAGCCGACGGAACCTGTATAAGGTGCGTCATTTCTATGGCTGCCGCCAGTTCTGGATTAATTGACATTGAAAGGCCCAGCTCTTTTTTTATAAAGCTTATTTCTTTAAAATAACCAGGGTCTCTCACTCTTGCTATTGTATGGCAGTTTCCGGCCTTTTTTGCTATAAGACAGCTTAAAAGATTAATCTCGTCTTTATCCGTAACGGCCACCAGCAGGTCAGAGTCTTTTATCCCTGCCTCCATTTGCGTAAGATAGCTTGTTCCATTTCCTGCTATGGCTTGAATATCAAGCTGGCTTATGGCATATTGCATTCTGTTTTCGTTTGTGTCTATAACAGTAAGGTCGTGGCCCTCGTTATTAAGCTGTTCGGCAAGAACATAACCTACTTTTCCAAAGCCAACAACTATTATTTTCATAGGTAAAACCTCCGTTAGCAAATTTCCCCATTTTTAACACATAAATTTATTTATAGTATAGATATTAAATGCCGTAATTACAACAATAAATTAATTAAAAATAACATATTTTTTATAATAATTTCATCAAATTCAAAAGCACTAATAAGCCTTAAAGCGCATATTGCTTAAACCATACAAATAATCATCATAGACATACATATTATAAAACACAATAAATTTATTTTGTTTTTATCACTTGCTGTATAAATTATGTACGAGTCGGCAGCAATAATTTTTATATTTACTCATTTAAAAGTTATTGTCAACAAACAATATAAACTTAACCTCAAGTTTTTTATTCCTTTAAAACTTTTCGTAATGCACTAGTTTATAACAAAAAAATAAAGCCTTGAAATTATAAAAATCTCAAGGCTTCAATACTATTTTAAGCAATTTTTCAGGGCTGTTTCGCTTTCAGCTAAATCAGTCCTGTGTATAAGGCATTAACGCAATGTGCCTTGCCCTTTTAATAGCTGTTGTTAAAGCTCTTTGATGCTTAGCGCAGTTGCCTGTAATCCTTCTTGGAAGGATTTTGCCTCTTTCAGAAACATATCTTCTTAATTTGCTTACTTCCTTGTAATCGATAACAGTTACTTTATCAACACAAGCCTGGCATACGCGTTTTTTTCTGCGTCCGCGTTTTTTCTGAATCATGCTGTTAACCTCCTTAATAATCAGAAGGGTAAATCATCGTCGTCAAGGCCGTCCTCTATTGGATAAAAACCTCCATCGCCGTTTGGAACATTTTGCTGAGGCGCGCTTTTAGGCGCTGTTTGCTGATAGTACGGCTGTTCATCTGCTTGATGTGACGCCATACGTCCCTCAAACGAAGCTTTGCTTTCGGCAAAATAATGTTCCTCAGTAACAACATCTGTACTCCAGCGTTTTGTTCCGTCTTTATCGTCCCACGAGCGAACTTGAAGCCTTCCGACTACGCTTACCATCTGTCCTTTTCT
>CAJFUS010000207.1 GCA_904420235.1 Candidatus Neoanaerotignum tabaqchaliae | reverse complement strand
GTCAACAACTGGCTTAACGTCCTCAGGATTAAATTCTCTTGTTGATATGCTGTCTATAAGCTCCGGAACGGCTTCGGCCATTTTGCTGAAGTTCTCAAGGTCGGCGCCTTCCAAGTTGTTGTATGTGCATGAGTAAAGCACATAATAGCTGTAATCTCCCTCCGTTGACACTTCCTGAGATTTTTCATAAAGCGACGTAAGACTTTCAAGGGTCCCGTTTGTAAAATTTTCTGTTGAAGCTATCATTATTTCGCATATAGGGGTTAGGTATGTTTCATAGGCGTTAGGGTCCGAAATATCATAGAGCTTTTCTATGTCGCCTTCCTTAACATAGTTATAAATTATTCTGGCAAGAGTGCCTTCGGACTGTATTGTAAGAGGAAAAAGATTGGTTTCCTCAAATTCTTTCCAAGCTGCCGGAGTGGTGTAGGTAAGGCCAACTTCGTCAAGAACAACAGTATGAGATTCCTCGGCGCTTTGTGAGGCCGTGCTTTGAGAAGATGAGCCGGAGTTTTGTGAACAGCCGGACATAGATAAAACAGCGGCCATTAAAAGAGCCGCGTAGGCCATTTTTTTCATTAATTGATGTCTCCTTTGTTATAAAATTTAGAAGTTATTATATATTAATTTTTCCATTTTTTCAATCTTTAGCAATTTTTATTAGAACCATTAAAAAATAATTAAAAAATGGGCTTTTGCCAATAAAATTTTGCCGAATTGTTTTGATTTTTGCGTTTGAAATGATATAATAAATTATAATAAATATTTTATTGATATACTGTATTTTGTATAAAACTATTCAGGTTTCTTGGGGGAAAAAATATGACAAAAGGCAAAATATTGATAATTGAGGACGAGGTGAGCTTGGCAAGGTTTATTGAGCTGGAGCTTACATTTGAAGGTTATGAGGTGTCTGTTTCTCACGACGGCCGCGAGGGCTATGAGATGTTTGAGAGCCAGAATTTTGACCTTATACTGCTTGACCTTATGCTGCCGGGCATAGACGGCATAGAAATTTGCAAACGCATAAGAAAAATCTCAAATGTTCCCGTTATAATACTTACAGCTAAAGACGATGTTTCCGATAAGGTGGCCGGCCTTGACAGCGGGGCCAGCGATTATATAACCAAGCCTTTCGCCATAGAGGAGCTTTTGGCAAGAATGCGCGCCGCCCTAAGAAAATCTCAAACATTTGATGTTAAGCTTAACTCTCTTACATTCAAAGACATGGTTATAGACATTGACAAAAGAATGGTGCACATATCCGGCGAGGCCGTTGAGCTTACAAAAAAGGAATATGAGCTTTTGCTTTACCTTGTTAAAAACAAAAACATAGTTCTTACAAGGGAACAGATATTCAACAATGTTTGGGGCTACGACTATCTTGGCGAGACAAATGTGGTTGACGTTTATATAAGATACTTAAGAGCCAAAATTGACGAGAAGTTCGGCAAAAGATATATATTTACGGCAAGAGGAGTTGGCTATTACGTAAGTGATGAAAAATAAAAATTATAACGACTCTGAAACGGCTGATATTTATGATTTTCAAAAAAGGGTGACTTTTTATTTTGGCGCCCTTTTTGTGGTGCTTATGCTAATATCCAGCAGTTTTATACTTAACTCTATGTCAACGGCGTACAACGACGTTGCCGTTGACGAAACAATAGCAACAACGGAAAGAATACAAAAATATATACGCGACGGAAACTCTCCCGACGAGGCGGCTGTTTCAGGCTTTCTTAACGACAGAAACATAGATTTCAGAATTATAAACCATGTTACCGGCGCCATTGTTAAAAGTAATTTTGACAATAATACGCCTTTTTCCGGTGTAAGCAACTATATAACGGTGGGCAAGGAAAAAAAGGTTAGCGGAGACCCAGCGACTAAAACAAGAGAAGTTTATAAAGACGGGAAAAAATATGTGGTGGCCGAAAGAGTTATGTATTACCACAATGAGAAATATACCATAGAGGCCGCTAAGGCCGTTGAGCTGGACGCTTCCTACTACAAATCCCTTTTTATAAGAACCGCTGTTGTTGACGTGGCCGGAATATTGGCTGTTATATACTTAAGCAAATATCTTTGCAGAATTATACTTGTGCCCATAGAGAAAATAACAAGCATGGCCGAGAACATAAGTGTTGACGATTTAAGCCGGCGTATACCCGAGGAGGGCGACGACGGCGGACTTAAAAGCCTTATATCAACACTTAACTCTATGATAGCCCGCCTTGAGGTGTCATTTAAAAAGCAGTCGCAGTTTGTTTCCGACGCTTCTCACGAGCTTAAAACGCCCATAGCCGTTATAAACGGATATATAAATCTTATGGACAGGTGGGGAAAAGAGCGGCCCGAAGTTATGCAGGAAGGCATAGACTCTATAAAGGCAGAAACTGAAAATATGAATGTGCTTATTAAAAAACTGCTTTTTTTGGCTAAGCACGAGAACGCCTCCGGATTTAATAAATTTACGGCTGTTTCGGCACAAGAGGTTTTAAACGAGGTGTATAAGGAGTTTAATATAATACACCAAGATAGAAAAGCGGTTTTTAACTGCCAAACAAACTGCATGCTTTACGCCGATTTTAACGCCGTAAAACAGCTGCTTTGGATTTATGCCGACAATGCCTATAAATATACAAAAGACCACAATACTGTTACTTTTTCGACCTATAATGACGACAAATATGTTTATCTTGCCATAGAGGACGATGGGGGCGGCATATCAAAAGACGACATCCCGTTTTTGTTTGACCGTTTTTACAGGGTTGATAAATCAAGAAACAAGGGCATAGGCGGAACGGGCCTTGGCCTTGCCATAGCCAAAAAACTTGTGGAAAGCCTTAATGGAGAGGTGTATGTTGAAAGCGAGCCAAACGTAAGAACGGCTTTCATAAATAAATTTAAAATATATAAACCGTGATTTTTATCATCTAATAAGGTTATATACCCTTGTGCTTAGCATATATTAGTACAGGGGTGTTTTAATTGAAGGACTTTTCGCGGTATGCCTCATCGCCGGCCATTGAGAGATATTACAACAGAAAAAGGAATAAAAACAGCGAACAGAACCGCTTGTTTTTTCAGGCCTGCACCTGCGCTGTTATAGCCGCTTTGGCTTTCGCAGTTTTTAATTTCGGCGGAGAAAGGTTTGAACCTCTTAGGGAGAGGCTGAAAAACGCTATTGAAACGGATATAACGGAAGAACAGATAAATTATATAAAGGGTTTTATAACGGATATTACAGAGGGAATAAGAAAAAACAGCGATAAAATTGACATAACCGACGATGTTAAGCCGGCAAGCGTAAGGGTTGAAAGAACTGATATTGAAAATGAGCAAAGTGAAGATTTGGGTCTGCCTGATGAAGTGTGGCAGGCCCCATGCTTTGGGGAAATAACGTCGGCTTTCGGACAAAGGGACAACCCTCTTGGAGAGGGCGGGCAGTTTCACGACGGCGTTGACATAGCTGTGCCGGAAAACACAGAGGTTAGAGCCGTTGACGGAGGCGTGGTTTTAAGCTGTGTGAACTCCGATACATACGGCATTAAGCTGGATTTTATTACAGACGGCGGATATAATGTTTTTTACGCGCACCTTAATGAAATAAAGGTTAAGGAAGGGGACAGAATTTCGGCGGGACAAGTTGTGGCGCTTTCGGGAAACACCGGCGACACAACGGGGCCGCACCTGCATTTCGGCGTTCATAAAAACGGGCAGCCTGTTAATCCACAGGATTTTGTAAGTCTTGAGGAGTAGGTTATTTTTTATGTAATTTTAATGTATATTAAATTTACAATATGTATAAGAAATGATATAATATTTTTCAATAAGCGGCGCGGCCGCTTTAATAAAATTTTTGCTTAAACGAAAGGAGTATTTTTTATATGGACAGTCCGGAACAAGCCGACAGTGACTCTGGAAACCAAAAAAATATAGAATTGATTTTATAAGGCATGGCAAGATGATATTAAATCATCGGGCCGTGTCTTTTTGTGTTTTTTAGAGTATAATAAAAAAATTTTTTGGTAATTTTAAATTTTTAAGGAGTTGATTTATTTTGAGTAACATTCCACAGCAGATTATTCTGCAAGTGGCGCTTATTTTATTAAACGCTTTTTTTGCAATGACTGAAATAGCTGTGCTTTCTTTAAGCTCTAATAAGCTAAAAAAAATGACCGAAAATGGTGATAAAACGGCGCCAAGGCTGCTTAAGCTTGTGGAGGAGCCGTCGGGATTTTTGTCTACAATACAAATAGGAATTACGCTGGCGGGATTTTTGGCCAGTGCCTTTGCCGCCGACAACTTCTCGGAATATATTGTGAACTGGGTATATAACGGGTTGGGCTTTACGGCAATACCTCTAAGTGTGCTTGACACTCTTTCGCTTATAATTGTTACAATTATTTTGTCATATTTCACCCTTGTTCTGGGCGAGCTTGTGCCAAAACGCATAGCCATGCAAAAGCCCTTTGAGGTGGCCAAAATATCTTGCGGTGTTGTATCGTTTCTTTCGGTTTTTATGCGTCCGGCCATATGGTTTTTGTCGGTTTCAACAAATGCTGTTCTTAGGCTTTTGCGCTTTAAAACCGAAGCGCAGGAGGAAACTGTTACAGAAGAGGAAATACGTATGCTTGTGGACATTGGAGAGGCCAAAGGAGCCATAGACAGAGAGGAAAAGGAATGGATTGAGAATGTGTTTGATTTTGGCGATTCCACAACAAGGGACGTAATGGTGCATGTGTCTGATATTACGGCGTTTTCGATAAATGCCGGCGATGATGAGATAGAGCG
>CAJFUS010000206.1 GCA_904420235.1 Candidatus Neoanaerotignum tabaqchaliae | reverse complement strand
TATATGAATAAATAAAAATAAAAACACCTCCTTGTGGATATACATTTACAAGGAGGTGTTTTTTATGGATATTGATAATTTAAACTGCTGCCAAAGGGCGGCCTTTAATGTGTGTGAAAGGCTTGGAATAGAAGCTGATGAAAAAATTATAAGCGTTATAAGTCCTCTTGGAGACGGATTTGGTATTGGCGGAATATGCGGAGCCGCCATGGGTGCTGTTTTAGGCGCGGGAATTGCTCTTGACGGCCAACATGGAGATGATATAAGGCTTGCTGTTGTTATGCGATTTATGAAGGATTTTAAGAGTATCTCATGCGGTTCTCTTGTTGGGCAGTATGGACAAAATGGCTGTGAGAAAATTGTTGATTCAGCCGTAGAAGAGGCGGTTTTAGCGGTTAAAAATATAAAAAAAGGCGGTTTTGATATTTAAATTTTATCATCGGCTTATATAAAACAACATAAGTTTATTAAAGAAATTTAAAACAGCCTCGGCTGTGGAGAGGTGGTTTAATGGACGCAAAAGACATAGAGAGGATAATGGCTATAAGCAATCTTCTTAATAATATTCCAAAGCCGGCGGGCGCACCAAAAGGCGGTTTGGAAAGCAAAGAAAAGGCCAAAGACACAGCGGTTTTAAATGATATGTCAAAAACAGATAGACAAATAAGCGCCCTTACGAATGTTTTGCCATATATTGAGCCGTCCCTCAGGCGCGGGATTTATATGGTTATAAAAATCATGGAGATAGCCGAGTTTGAGAGGAAAAACATGGTTATAAGCGCGCAGAATAAAAACGGATATGTTTTTGACAGGAAAAAATTTATTGAGGCCGCAGAGAAAAGCCTTACATTAGAGGAAAAACGGAGCTTTGAGACGCTTTGCGCCATAACTGATATTGGAAACATTAATTTTTTAAAAGGAGATGCGTGAAAATGACGGATATACACGAGCTTTTTAAAAAAGACGCTTTTTCGTCTTTAACTGAAAAACAAAAGAAACTCATAATAACTCTTTTTGAAGACAGCAAAAAGGCCGATGCCTCAGGAATTATAATGCTTGTTGTAAGATACATACCTCTTATAGAATTGGAAAGAAAATTGTCGGAGGAGGAAAAGTCGGAAATTATAAAGTGCATACTTGATAATTTAGACTGTGACAGCAGAAAAAGGGCTGAAAATATAATATCAGCCGCCAAGGCGTTTTAAGGTTTTGTAAATGGCAGGCCGGTTTGTTCCGGCCTTTATTTTTTAATTTTTCCCCATAAGGCCAAAGCATAAAATGGCCGCCATCATTTCATTTTTATGCCGGCTGCCATGTGTGTTGTGCATGGTTTTTTCACAGGCGCAGGCGTTGATTTTTTTGGCAAATGCTCTTTTGTATGTAAACACATCAGAAACAGGTTCTTTTTTTCTAAGAAGCATAATGCTCACCCCTAATTTGTTTTTATAAATTTATATGATTTTAAAGAGTATAAGTATTCTTGATTAAATACTCAGATTGTGGTATATTTTTGTACGTTTTTGATATAAAGACATTTGTATTTGCATTAAAAATGTTTCATATTACAAAAATCGCAGCTTTACTTGACTGACATGGTGAATTTAGTTTAAAATAAAATAGTTAACGTAAATTAATTTGTAGATGAAATTATTTTAATATAATTTGCTGATAAATTATGCGAGATAAGGGGGATTATGATGTTTGAATATAACAAAAAAACAAATCTGCTTGAAAGTACCGAGCAGAAATATCCTCTTGAGGATGTGAAGGACCCCGAGCTTTACAGGGATTATTTTTCATATGATGAAGTTCCGAGGGTAGTGTTTAACAAAAGACTTGTTCCAATGGACGTTCCGGAAAATTTATGGATTACGGACACCACATTCAGGGACGGACAACAGTCGCGCCAGCCATACACTGTTGACCAAATAACTCATATATTCGACCTTTTGCACAAGCTTTCCGGCCCAAAAGGAATTGTAAGAATGAGCGAGTTTTTCCTTTATACAAGAAAAGACAGGGAAGCCGTTTACAAATGCCTTGAAAGGGGTTATGAGTTCCCAGAAATAACAAGCTGGATAAGGGCTTCTAAAAAAGACTTTCAGCTTGTTAAGGATATAGGCCTTAAGGAAACGGGAATACTTGTAAGCTGCTCCGACTATCACATTTTCCATAAAATGCACATGACAAGAAGACAGGCATTAGACCACTATCTTGGCGTTGTTAGGGAGTGTATTGAAACAGGAGTTAAACCAAGATGTCACTTTGAGGATATAACAAGGGCCGATTTTTACGGCTTTGTTGTGCCGTTTGCCACAGCTCTTATGGAGCTTTCCGAGGATACGGGTGTTCCAATTAAAATACGCGCCTGCGATACTCTTGGATATGGCGTTACATATCCCGGCTCGGTACTTCCAAGAAGTGTTCCGGGAATTATATATGGTCTTAACCACCACGCCGGTGTTCCAAGCGAGCTTATTGAGTGGCATGGACATAACGATTTTTACAGAGCTGTTAATAATGCCACATACGCTTGGCTTTATGGCGCCAGCAGCGTAAACTGCGCCCTTTTGGGAATAGGCGAGAGAACAGGAAATACGCCTCTTGAGGCTATGGTGTTCGAATATGCTCAGCTTAGGGGAACCCTTGACGGAATGGAAACTACGGTTATTACCGAAATAGCCGATTATTTCCAGAATCAGCTTAATTATGACATACCGCCTATGACTCCTTTTGTAGGTAAAAACTTTAATGTTACGAGAGCTGGAATACACGCCGACGGAATACTTAAAAACGAGGAAATTTACAATATATTCAATACCGAGAAAATTCTTAACCGCCCTGTTAAAATTGCTATAAGCAACACTTCGGGAACATCGGGAATAGCTCATTGGATAAACACTAATTTCCACCTTAAGGGAAGCGCCGCCGTAAATAAAAACGACAAGATTGTGGAAGTTGTTTATAACTGGGTTAACGAGCAGTATAACGAAGGACGTGAAACAGTTATAACTGATGAGGAACTTGAGAGAGAGACTCTTGAGGCCCTTAAGAAATATGACAATGTTGAAAGGTTTGGCGATTTGTTTCATGAAGATTAAAAACAGCGTTTCTTTTAACGTGGACCACAGCAGATTAAAAAGAGGCATCTATCTTTCACGTATAGACAAAATGGGCGATGTAAGCACAGTAACCCTTGATTTGAGAATGAGAGTGCCTTACAAAGAGAAAATTATATCAAACGAGGAACTGCACACATACGAACATTGCTTTGCAACAGCCGTTAGGGATATTACTGAAAGCATGGAAAACGTTGCTGTGGCTTATTTCGGGCCTATGGGCTGCCAAACAGGATATTATCTTGTTTTTAACGTAGTAAACTGCGATGAAAGCGAGTATTATGAGCTTCTACACGGAATACTTAAAAAATCCTGCCAGTATGTTAAAGGTATGAAGGAAGTTCCGGCTAAAAACGAGCTTCAATGTGGAAACTGTTATTCCCTTGGAGATATTAATGTTGCTGTTAAAGCCGCTAACGATATGGAAGTTATTGTTGATGAAATGGAAAAACAGAATGACTTTCATAAATATTGTTTTATAGAGGATTAAAAACATAATAAACATAAAAACGGGAAATATTTTAGAACGGTTTATAAAACGGGCTGGATATACTCCCGTTTTTTATTTTTGAATTTTAATATGCCATGCCTCATATAATTTAACAGGTGAGGTTATGAAAAAAACAATATTATGTTTAAGTTTGGGAAGCATATTATCAATGGCTGTTTTGCCGGCTGCGGTAAACTACGGGTTTTCCGAGATTTATGGATATGAGGCGGGTTATAATGAAAAAACGGCAGCCGGAGTTATAACAGAAAATGGCGGAGAAACTGTTTTAACTGAAAATGAGGATACAGATGAAAAGGGAAATAACGAAGATTCGGCAAATGAGGAAAAAAACTTAAATGCGGAGACACAGGAAAATAAGGAAACCGGTTCTCAAAGTGATTTTGAAAGCTACATAACAGGTGTTGTTGCCGCCGAAATGCCGGCTCTTTATGAAAATGAAGCCCTTAAAGCTCAGGCGGTGGCCGCCAGAACATACACCAAAAGACGCATGGAGGCCGGAAATTCTCTTGATACCATGATTGAAAATGGTGGACAGGCCTATAACTCTGTAGATGATATGAGGGAAAAATGGGGAAACAATTTTGATGAGTACTATAATAAAATTAAATCCGCCGTAGACGACACCGAAGGAGAAATAATGATTTATGACGGCGAGCCAATACTTGCGGTGTTCCATGCCATAAGCGGCGGAAAAACCGAAAGCGCCGCCAATATATGGTCTCAGGACGAGCCGTACCTTAAAAGCGTTGACAGCTCCATGGACGAAACGTCAGATGAATATATTCAGGAGGAAACTATACCGGTTAACACCGTTATATCAAAGCTTCAGGCAGCTAAGCCGTCTATGGCGGTTTCAAGCGGAAGCCTTGAAGGTCAAATGCAGATTATAGAGCGCACCGAGGCCGGATATGTTAAAGAAATTCAAATAGGAAACGCCGTATTTACCGGCAGAGAGGTAAGAGAGCTTCTTGGACTTAGAAGCAGTGATTTTACCGTTAGGCAGGAAGGAGAAAACATGATTTTTACAACAAAGGGATATGGCCATGGCACCGGAATGAGCCAATATGGGGCCAACGAACTTGCTAAAGAGGGAATGGATTATCATGAGATACTTGAGTATTACTATACTGGCATAAGTTTTTTAAAAGAATGAAAGTAGCCGTATAATCAATACTTTTCCGGTTAATAATATTTTCGGAGGTGTTGATTATGGGAAAAAATAAAAAATACGCGGCCTTGTTTTCCTGTCTTGTTCTTGTAGTGGCCCTTGGGGCCGGCATAGCCGGAAGCAGAAGCGCTAAAAAGGAAGCTGATGAACAGCGGAAGGCCAACGAGGCGGCAGTGTCTCAAGCGGAGGATTATTCCCAAATGGTGACGGCCAACAGAAATGCCGGCTCCGGAAACAAAATAGATGAGCAGAATAACACAAAAAGCAATACCGGAACTGATATTCAGGAAGAAATGAAGGGGAGCGGACAGATAAGCAACGACCCTGCGGAACCTGAAAATGACGGTAGCCAAAATCAGGAAGAAACAAGCGGCAGTACGGCTGAAAATAACGACGCAGTATCAGATGAAACGGCGCAGCTTGACATGGAAAGTGAGGAGTTTGTTCTTGCTGACAGCGCCGGAGCCAAACCGGTGTTTAATTGGCCTCTTGAAGGTGATATAGTTATGGATTTCAGCTCGGATGCCCTTGTTTATGATTCAACTCTTGACCAGTACAGAACAAATGACACAATATGTATATCAGCCGCTAAGGGAACGCCGGTTAAGGCGTCTTCAGACGGCACTGTTGAAAGCGTGTCCGAGAGCGACGAGGAAGGCAACACTGTTACGATATTTCATGGAAACGGCTGGCGCACTACATACGGCCAGCTTGATGACAACATTGCCGTAAGTCAGGGTGATATAGTTAAAGCGGGAGATGTTATAGGCACTGTGGGAACTCCGTCAAAATACGGCGTTGCTCTGGGCGAGCATCTCAGCTTTGAGGTTAGTGAAAATGAAACGGCCATTGACCCTAAGGTGGCCCTTGCGGAATAAAACAAAGAAGCGGACGTAGTTTTTATACGCCGCTTTTTTGTTTTTTATGGAAAAATATTGTTTTAGCAGATAAGGTTATTGGCTTTAGTTGAATTTTTGGCGCAGTCCGCAAAAACAGTGATTTTTATGAAAATACTGTTGGAATAACCACATCAATTGCCGCCGTGTTACGATTTAAGGATTGAACATAATGGGCAATTAACATGTTCGGTTATTGTACGCGATTATGTTTATTTGTCTTTTTATTTGTTGTGTGGCCTTTTTTGTTTTTTGAACGGATTTTTTTGAAAGGCTTTTTATCAGGCTTATCCTTTTTTCTTACGGAATAACCGAAAGTGCCAAGGCTTTGGCCTATTGAAAAATATTCCCCATGAGAATAGCAAATGGGGTTTGATTTATTAAAATGGAACTTCCCTTTTTCGTCAAGGTATTCGTCGCTTATGTCAACGGCAACAACCTCGGCAATAAACATGTGGTGAGAGCCAAGAGGAATTATCTGCTTAACTTTACACTCTATATTAACGGGACTTTCAAGTATTATAGGCGATTTAACAATAGAGGCTTTGCCTGGTGTAAGACCTGTTTCAGCGAATTTATCTGTATCGCGCCCGCTTTTTACGCCGCAAAAATCACAGGCTTTGGCAAGGCTTTTTGTTGTTAGGTTTATTACAAACTCTCCGGTATTTTTTATAATATCGTAAGAGTATCTTTCCGGCCTTACGGATATGTAGGCCATTGGCGGGTTTGTGTTTATAGTGCCGGTCCAGGCTATTGTTATTATGTTTTTCTCGTCCGGATAATTTCCGCAGCTCACCATTACGGCCGGAACCGGATAGATAAGAGTGCCGCCTTTCCAAGTTTGCTTAGGCAAATATACCGCCTCCCAATTAATGTTGTTTTTAACATTCTATTTCATAAAGTGAGTTTTGTAAATAAGCCCTTTTAAATAATATAGGCTGTTGAAATAAGACCGGTTTTAAAGTAACATAGAATAAGAAATTTTATTAAAGCCTTTAAAATGGGCTTTAAGTTTTGTTTAGGGGGAATTTAGGTGAGGCTTCCCGATTTTTATATTGAAAAAATGAAGGGTATTTTGGGAGTGGATTTTGATAATTACATAAAGTCTTTTAATGAAGAGCCCCAAAGCGGCATAAGGGTTAATACTCTTAAAATAAATGCCGATGAGCTGGAGAAAATATCCGGCTTTAAGTTGGAGAAGGTTAAATGGTGCGCCGAAGGGTTTTACTGCGCAGAGGAAAAGCCTGCCAAAAGCTGGCTTTATCATGCCGGACTTTATTACATACAGGAACCAAGTGCTATGTCGGCGGCCGAGGTGCTTCCTATAAAGAACGATTACAAGGTGCTTGACATGTGCGCGGCCCCGGGCGGAAAAACCACCCAGCTGGCTGCAAGGCTTAACGGCAGCGGAATTATATTCTCAAACGACATATCGGCCACAAGAGCCAAGGCCATAGTTAAAAATATAGAGCTTTTTGGAGTTAAAAACTGTGTTGTGTTAAGCGAAACGCCGGAAAAAATAGCCGAAAGGTTT
>CAJFUS010000205.1 GCA_904420235.1 Candidatus Neoanaerotignum tabaqchaliae | reverse complement strand
GTTTCAAGAAGCGCTCTTCAAAACGACGGCTACGCTCAAAAAATGAGCCTTTATATATCTAAAAAAGTTGGCGACAAACTTAACAGCATATTCAAAAACGACCGTCAGTCCTATGAAAAATTCTGGGACGACATAAGCCTATTTATAAAATACGGCTGCATGAAAGAAGAGAAATTTTATGACAAGGTTAAGCCGTCTCTTATATACAAAACAACAAACGGCGTTTATAAAACTCTCGACGAGTATCTTGAGGACAACAAAGACAAACATGAAAATAAAGTTTTCTACGTTTCAGACGAGAACCAGCAGGTGCAGTATGTAAACATGCTTAAAGAGCAGAACATGGAGGCTCTTATACTCTCATCAAGAATCGACGTTAACTTTATATCGTTCCTTGAGTATAAATCTCAGGGCAAGCCTCAGTTCGCCAGAGTTGACGCCGATATTGCCGAAACATTAAAAGACAGCGAGGCTCAAAATGACGATAAACTTTCGGAAGAAATGCAGAACCTTTTCAGGGGCACATTGTCAAATAACGACCTTACCGTTAAGGCCGAAGGCTTAAAGTCCGAGGATGTTTCATCGATAATGCTTATAAGCGAGCATTCAAGGCGTATGCTTGAGATGATGGAAATGTATAAAAATCAGCCGGAGCTTTTAAAAATGTTCGGCGATGTAAAGCCGGAATATACCCTTGTTCTTAACACAAACAACCCTCTTGTTAAAAAGCTTATAGAAATAAAGGCTCAGCCTGAAAATAAGGAATATGCCGACCTTGTATGCGCTCAGCTTTACGATTTGGCAATGATGAGCCAGAAAACTCTTACTCCCGAGGAAATGTCAAAATTTATAGACAGAAGCAACCGCATTATGGAAAAAATGCTTGAGAAATAAATCTTTAATCCCGCCTTAAGGCGGGATTTTTATTTTTGCCTTGTAATTTTAGCGTCTCATGAATAATAGTATATATTAAACATAAATAAAAGAGGTTTTATATGCTTACACAGGCAGCAATATCAATAAACGGCAAAAAGGCCCTTATATTCTGCCGCCTTAACGCCATATATTACGCCGCCTTCAACGGCTCGAAACCCTCGGAGCCTCTTATAATGCAAAACGGTGTTGAGCCGGGATTTAATATATGTTCCGACTCCAACGGAGGCTTTTTAATTTTTTTCAAAACCATTCAGGGCGCGGGCGCGGCAATAAGGGTAACCTCCAGCGGAATATCACGTACAAAGCTTTCGCCGCAGGCTCTTGCTTTATCATCGGGAAAAATATTTATATACAGCGGCAGGGATATATTTTATACCCTTGAAAATGGGGGACTTTACAGAAAAAATTCGTCCGGCACATCGGTAATATCAAAAAGCCCTGATTTTTGCCAAAGTTTTCTTCTTTCAGGAGAAAATTATATACTCTATTCCAATGAAGGGCGGCTTTTTATATACCACTGCGCCGCAAACATACCCTTTGAACTGAGCCGTCAGGCCGACAGCGTGCAGGACGTGTCCTTTTGCTCCTGCCAAGGCATTATACACGCGGCAGTTTTGCTTAAAATACATTCAGGCTTTGAACTGTCATACAGGTCCCTCACATCACGGGTTCTTTCAAAGCCCATATCTCTTATAAAAACACAGCAGGCCGAAAACTGCTTTATATTTCCCAGCGGCGAAAACGTAAATATAGTGCTTACAACGCCAACTGGACGTATAATAACCCGCAGGGCCAACGCCATAAAACAGGTATTTATGCCGTCAGAGCAATCAACGGCCTCAGGCTGCGCTAAAATTCAAATGTATGACGCTTCCAGCCAAAGCTGTTCATCAAGCCTTTTAACCATGTCCGACGGCACAATAATAATGCCGGAAACGGCGGGAATAAATTACAGAACCGAAAACAGGGTTGAAAACGCTGATAATGAATATAAAAAAGCCATTATGGAAAAGGACAAAACAATAGCCTCAATAACATCAGAACTTTCAAAACTGCAAAAAAACGCTTCCGGAGCTATTTCTCAAATTAGAGAGGCCCTTAACAGCGAGATAGAGAAAAACTCTGAGCTTACCGAAAAAATAACGTTTCTTGAAAATAAAATAAGGGATATGGAAAATGCGGAAAAATCAATATCCGAAGACGATGAAACCGAAACGCCTTTGCTTTCGGCCTCCGGCGGGGAAAGCGGCTATTTTGAGAATACAGTTAACGAGGAATCTGAATTGTCGCGGCAAGGCCAAAACACAGCCTTTGATATTATCCCTTTGCCTGAAAGCAGCGGCGATTAAAGCGTTTTATTTTAGGGCCGAAAGGCCCTTTTTATATTCTGATTTAAGCCGTTTGCACTTATAACTGTATTTTTAGAAGATTTTGCCTGACGCCATAAGGCCGTCTTAAGTTCGCTGGCAGCACAAGTTTTTGTAATATAAAAAAACCGGAAGGCTATGCCCTCCGGCCGGCGTTTTGTTTAATTACGCCTCGCACATATTGCAGCCATTTTGCGAGCCGTTGTTGCAGCAGCAAAGAAGGAGAATAAGTATAATAATCCATGTGCAGTCGTTGTCGTTAGCTCCTCCAATAAGATTGCCTCCGCAGCCACAGCCGCAGCCGCCTAAAAGAATAATTAAAATGATAATCCATAAAGCGTTGTTTCCTCCAAAATTGCCCATGTTTAAAACCCTCCGTTTTTTATCTTTTACATAACTGATTATATGTGCCCTGCATGTACTACTTTACAGTTATTTTTAAATTTTTTTACTTAAGCCGTACACGCTTTCACCAAAGGGCTTATATGTCCATAAAATATTACAGACAAAATATATCGAGGTTCATAAAAATGGACAGAGCCAAAAAAATAATAAAAGCCTATCCGCCCTACGGAATAACCGGCCGCGGCATAGGCATAGCCATATTAGACACCGGCATATGCCCTGTTGCCGATTTTACATGGGGCTGCAACAGAATAGCCGCCTTTAAAGATTTTGTTAACGGCATTGACACGCCCTATGACGACAACGGCCACGGCACCCATGTGAGCGGCTTAAAAAACGAAAATTATTCATAATAAAAAAATAGGAATCGCTTTTTAAAATTCATATTGTCAAAGCGGCTCCCATTTTTTATATTAATTTGATACTTTTATTTCAGCTTTTTATTCTCATCTCTCATGCAGAAAACTTTCTTTTCTACCTGTTCAACATGTCTTTTTATACAAAGCGCGCAGTTGCCATGGTTAGGACATTTAGTATTTTCACATGGGCATCCGCCATCAAGCAAACATTCCATATTAATCACTTCCTTATGCAAATTTGTTTCAGCTTACAACTAATTTATCACAATTTTTAAAGGCTATTTCAGACAATTCATTTCCTATTCCCGGTTTATCCGGAATATCTGCCTTTCCGCTAACAACCGGGTATTCATATTTACACAGCTCTTTGTAACACTCAAAGTTATTAAAAATAAGATTTTCATGTATTCCAAAATTTGAAACCGACGCCTCAAACTGCAAGGAAGCAGCCAACGCAATAGGGCTTCCGCACACATGCAATTGAACGCTTATGTCGTTTGTGTAAGCATAGTCACAAATTTTTTTAACCTCGGTTATGCCTCCGCTTGTACCTAAATCCGGCTGTATAAGCCTTAAAGACCCATTGTCTATATATGGCTTAAACTGCTGTCTTGTATAAATTCTTTCCCCGCTTGCAATAGGAACAGATATTTTATCGCTTATGTATTTTGTTATCTCAGGCGACGGCACACTTGGTTCTTCTAAAAAAAGTATGTTATATTTTTCAATTCTTTTCATTATTTGTATTGCCGATTGTGTATCGCTGAAACCATGGTTTTCAACCATTATATCAACATTGCTGCCAACAGCTTCTCTTACGGCTGAAATTCTTTTTTCAACTATATTTAAAAATTCCGGAGTGACAAAACCAGTTCTGTGTTCGTCTGTGAAACCGTTTCCATTTTCATCCAATACAAAAAAGTTCGCCTTTATAGCGTCGTAACCTTCATTAACGGCTTTAAGGGCGTTAGACGCGAAATCTTCCGGACTTTTCGCCAAATTAAGCTCCGTTCCCCAGCCAAACTGAATTTGACTTGCATAACTTCTTAGTTTTTCGCGTTTTTTGCCTCCCAAAAGCATATATACAGGAACATTAAAGGCTTTGCCCTTAATATCCCAAACAGCGTTGTCAATGGCAGACATAGCGGCCGATATAACGCAGCCTCCGTTTAAAGCCCAAAATGTTTGCCTATACATCTTGTCCCATATTACCTCATGCTCTAAAGGATTCATTCCTATAATCAGTTTAGACAGCTCTTTTATGGTATAAAATACTCCTTCTGGCCCACAGTTAAAAGGCAGCGCCGCCTCTCCGTCGCCAAAAATCCCCTCGTCTGTGTATATCCTGCATACAACGGGAGTAAACTGCGGCGCTCCAAAAAAATCCCCTTTATTATCATCTTTCAAGTTCCTTGGGTGAAGCAGCATTACATCAACTTTACTAATTTTCATAATAAATACCCGCCTCTCATTAAATAATTTTACGCCAATTAACTTTATATTTTAAATTATAATGTAATTATTGCTGTAAATAAAGATATATTCAGCAATTATATATATTAAATTCGTTAAATATCAAGAAACAGACATAATACTATGAAAATATAAAGTCCTTTTTACAGCACATACCTTATTAGTAGTCAAAATCCCAAATTGAATATTATAACCTTATAAAAAGTCATTCCGGCCAAACAGGCTAAAAATTCCAGTGAACAACAACCTCTCTCACTCCGTTTTCATCTTTATCCCCCACCTCCACAAAGTTAATAAAGTTATATGCTATCTCGTTTGTAAGCTCCGCAAAGGCACAGCACTTTTTTATAAAGTCTCTGTATTTTTCTTTGTTTTTGCTTTCAGTGTGAACTTTAAGCTCATTTTCATAGGCCGCTATTTCATTTAACACACTCTGCATTTTGCCTTTAAGCTCGTTCTTCAGCTCCAAAAACATGACGTCATCTATATCGCCGGAATATTTATCCATAAAGCAGTTTTTTAAGGCGGAATTTAATTTATCTTTTCTGCCGTATAAATTTTTCAGACAGTTTCTAAGCTCAGCCGCCGAAAAATCCTTTTCTTCCATTGCCCTAAGCATAATATACTCAAAATCTTCTTCGTCGTTTAAAACATCGTCAACATTATTTTGAAGAGCCCTCAATATTTCATCTTCCAGTGCTTGATATTTTACGCTATGGTCAGCGCATTTTTCTGAAAGCTGCCCGCCGACAGCGCCGCACCTTAAGTAATTGCCGTTTTTCCCTTTTTGGCCGCTTCTTGCCATTGTTCGGCCGCAGCTTTGGCACTTAACTTTTCCCGCCAAAGGATACGCCTTATGCTCTTTATCGGATACTTTTGAAAATTTCCTCCGCAAACTTAATATTTCACGTGCCTTATAAAAATCCTCCGTCGGTATAATTGGTTCATGGTTGTTTTCAATCACCACCCATTCTTCTTTCGGGGCCACAACCGTTTTTTTACTTTTGTAGCTCAGCTTTTTTTCTCTGCCCTGAATAAGGGTTCCAATATAAACTTCGTTTGATAGTATCCTTTTTATTGTGGACTGACTCCACAAAAAGCGCTCGCTTCCACATTTTTTTGAGTTTTGGTTTTTAAAATTAAGGCCCTTGCTTTCTTTATAGGCCGAGGGAGTTAATATTTTTTCCTCCCTTAATTGGCGGCATATATTTGATACTCCATATCCCTCAATACAATATTTGAATATTTTTCTCACAACGCTGGCCGCTTCATAGTCAACAACCAATTTGTGCCTGTCCTTTTCGTCCTTTTTATATCCGTATGCGGCGAAGGCGCCCAAATATTGGCCCTGACGCATTTTGCTTTTAAACACGCTTCTTATGTTCTCCGACAAATCCTCCACATACCACTCGTTTATAAGGGCGTTTATCTGTCTGGCCTTTTTGTTTTCCTTTATGTCTGTGTCCACATGGTCAACAACGCCTATAAACCTTATTCCCAGCAGAGGAAAAATCCTGTTTATATACTTTTCGGATACCTCCATATCCCTTGTAAATCTCGACTGTGATTTGCATATAATCGCACTGAATTTTTTCAGTTTGGCGTCCTCAATTAAACGATTAAATTCCGGACGGCTGCTGTCCGTTCCAGAATAGTCCTCGTCCGAGTATATACCACCAACAACAAAGCCCCTCTTTGCGGCCTCCTCCACAAGCAGCAGCCGCTGGTTTTTTATGCTTTCGCTGTCGTCTCCCTCGTTTATTTTATCAATGTCCTCTTTGGATAATCTTAAATATAAAGCCGCCACATTCTGCCCATTAATTCCGGCCGATACAGGCTCATTAAAACCATTCAAATTAATTACCTCCATAAATTAAAAATGCGGACAAATTTTTATAGACAAAAAATAATCCGCCGCAAATTAATCCATAGTTCTTTTTATGTAATTAATAATCAGTTTTTTCAGCTTTTCCCTGTCCTTTTTCTCTTTGGTCAAATATACTTCTTTAAGTTTAAGCCTTGTCATTAATACAGCTCTTTTCAATATATGTTTGTATGATATATATTTAAAAAAAGCCTGTATTATTCAAATGTTTAAACAAATTTTTTAACGGCGCGGCAAAGTTCGCGGCCTTAAAATAAGCCTTGCTGATTTTTAAATATTTTTGATGGTTATTCTTTCAATATGGGAAATAAATTTTTAGATAATTGAATTGAGATTATTTTATGAAAGGCGATTAACAGTTTAAAAATAAAACTTTTATAACATATACAAGCCGCTTATTTAATCAGTTTGAATTTTAAAAATTTAATAAAGGGGAAAAGCATAGCGGAAAGTATTGAAAAGAACAAAAAATATATTTAAAACCGAAGTTTTTGTAATGGCCGATTTTTACCTATACAAACAGTTGGCCGCCGCCGTACAGCCGGATAAAAAAGCGTTTTCCGTTTTATTAATTAAGGCCGTATTAAGAAGCTCCTCGCATTCCAAAAACTGCTCCTCTTTTAAATTGCTTTTCAAAAACACAATAAGCTTTAAATAATCCTTGTCTTTTTCGTTTTCTGTATACTCTTTAGAAATAAAGTAAGAATTTAGAAGATTTTGATACATAACCTGTTCCTTTCTGTTTTTAATTTTTATCCACC